>JAAZBY010000392.1 GCA_012513595.1 Chloroflexota bacterium | reverse complement strand
GGTCGTCGCCGAGGACGGCGCCTTCCTGGCCCGCCACCCGGACCTGACCGTGTCCCTCTCGGGCGAGCGGGGCTCCAAGGCGGCCGGCCACGGGCAGGTGCTCTTGGGCCTGCGCGCCGAGGACATCCATCTCAGCGAGGAGGGCGTGCCCGGCGAGGTGTTCATCGTGGAGCCGCTGGGCCGCGACGACGTCCTGACCGTGCGGGTCGGCAGCGTGGACCTGCACGTCCTGGCCGACCCGGACCTGCGCCTGCGCATTGGTGACCGCGTACACCTCACCTTTGACGCGCACAAGGTTCAGCTCTTTGACCCGGCCAGCGAAGAGTCGCTCCTCTGGGCCTGACGCGCGCCTGCCGACCGTCTGGGCGGAACATGGCGAGCGGCGGGGTTCGGTGTGTGCCGAACCCCGCCGCCTCTGTTACCGCTTCCCCCGTGGCACGCGCCCATCTAGTGGTGGGCGGCGTGGTCCTCCTCAGGCGTGTGGTCGTGATAGTGCCCCATGGCGTGCATGCGGTTGTGCAGGCGCCGGTGCGCCGATTCGAGCACCAGGCGCATCTCCCGATAGCGTTTGGTCTCGGCCCGGGTGCCCACCGTGTCGAGGAAGGCCAGGGCGCCCTCGATCTGCTCCAGGATCGTGACGGCGTCGGCCGCCGCGTAAAAGGGAGTGCCCTCCACCTCAACCATCACCGGTGACGAGTGCGCGGCGATGATCTCCGGCTGGTCCGGATAGTGCCCGCGCACCAGGAGGGCCAGCCACGCACTGCGCCCCACGCGCACGCTCCAGTGCCCCTCGGCCCGCCAGGGGTCCACCGCCAGGCTTTCGCGGATCTCCCCGTTCACCACTAGCTCCACGCGAGACATCGGCACCGTCACACTGGCCAGGGCCCAGTGGACGTCCACCGTGCCGCCGCGGGCGCCCAAGGCGATGCGGCTGCCCATGGGGTGGCCGTCGACGGCGAACTCCAGGAGCGGCCCGTAGGTGACAAAGGTGTGCGCCCGGCGTACCGCGGCCATCCAGGTGTCGTAGGTAAAGGCTCCCAGCGGGCCTACCTGGGCGTAGGTGCGCACCGTGCCGATGGCCGTCGAGGCGAGCATCTTGTCCGTCCCGCCGACGGCCGCCACCAGGTAGCCGCAATTCAGGTAACGGTACCAGTCGGACAGCGAATAGGGGTTGATGCCGGCGTAGAGGTTGCCCCAGGAGGTCATCTCCACGGCGTCTACGGCCCCGTCGACAATGGTCGCGGCGTGTTCGGCGCGCGGGTGCGGAAAGTGCGGCACCACCACCAGCCCGCCCTGCCGGCGGCACTGCCTGGCCCACTCGGTCAGGAGTGCCCCGACCGGGTCACCCAGGGCCGACTCGTCGGCGCCGCCGGTGGTCATCGGGGCGATGATGTCCCCGCTGTAACCGAGGAGCGAGATGTGCCCCATGACGTGCTGGCGGTTCTCCGTGCCGACGCGCACCAGGTGTTCCCCATCTCCGCCCGCCTCGCGAGAGCCCCAGGTGTTGCGCCCGTCAAAGTCGCCGACGTTGGTCATCAGCTCGCCCCACTGAGAGGCCAGCAGGTTCACAACGTTCACCCCCTCGCCGGCGCCCTCCAGGAGCGCCGCCAGCGGCGAGAGAAAGTGAACGTGGGTATCCGCCGTCACCCAGCCGCGCTCATGCCAGGGGAGCACCCGCTCGATCTCGACGGTGATCTCGGTCGTCTCCGGCGTGACCTCCACCACCATCCGCACGGGGCGGATCTCGAACCCCTTGGAGACCTCGATGTAGACCCGCCCCAGGGGCAGGTCCAGGCGCGTCTCCCCGGGGATGTACGAGGTGTGATGGGTGCCGCGGTGGGTAAAGTCGACGGAATAGTCCTCAAACCAGGCCGGGTTGGGGATACGGTGGCGGTCCACGGGGGGCAGGTATTCCCCCGCCTCCCCGTGGACGTGTAGCTTGACGGGCACCGCGCGGCGGGTGCCCTTTTCCACGGCGCGCAGCGTCACGCGCTGCGCGGCCGGGGCCACGGGAGTCAGGCCGCTGGCCGCGCCCAGGGCCGCCACCGGCACGGTGCGCCCGTCCCACAGGTGGAAGGCGGCCTCCGGATGTGCGGCGTACTCGACGATCAGCTCGTTGGCCGAGGGTTCCGGCAGCTGGTTGTTGTACGAGGCGGCCCAGCCGTCGCGCGGGTAGGCCGGGCGCGGCAGCGCCGAGATCACCTGGCCCAGGTCGATCTGCACCTGGGCGAGCAGGCCGTCGTCGTCAAGCGCGGGCTGCCAGGTCAGGCCCTCGGGCAGCGCCAGCGTCGCCTTGCGGCGCGTCTCCCAGCGCAGCGGGTGTGACGAGACGCCCCCGGCCGAGAGCCCTGCCAGCACCACCGCGCCGATGCCGGGCTCCAGCCGCAGCCCAACGATGGGTACCTCGGGGTGGGGGTTCTCCCAGGCCCACAGCCAGTTCTGCCAACGGGCCCAGTCGCCCGCAGAGGCGCGCGTCTCCGCCTCGCCCCACTCGGGGCCGGGGCGCTCGCGCTTGGCTGGCAGCGGGTGCGGCTTGTGCGCCGCGACCGCCTCAAAACAGTTGACGCCCCAGCGCCGCCAGACCGGCCCGATCTGGAAGCGCCGGCGGATCGGGAGCGACGCAGTGCTGCCGTCGGCATAGCGCACCACGTAGGTGGCGGCCTGCTCGCCGAGCATCCCCTCCCCATGCATCGGAGAGACGAGCCCGGCCGCGTTGGCCTCCAGCGGGCGCACGTCCGAGGTATGCATGAAGACCAGCCAGCGCGCCGTCAGCGGCTCGAGGGGCACCTCGAGGGCCTCCTCGCGCAAGAGCAGGCCGCCCCGCACGGTAAAGGGCAGCCCCCAGGCCACGCAGTCTCCCTCGGGGGCGTGCTCCGCCGCGCCACGCATCTCTTCGGACAGGGCCTCGCCCCCCAGGGCCGCATAGGGCCTCCCGCCCGCTAGCGACACAGGGCGGAACCGGTCGGTCGCAGGACCGTCGCGCGTGATCGGGACCATGGCTCCTCCTTGGATCAGTCGCTCGCACTACGGTCGCAAGACGGACGGCGGCGGGTCGGCGCCCTAGTCTAGGATAGCGGCGCCGTGCCCGTTGCCCCCCTCGCAGGCGTGGCCGGGCCCCATGGGGCGCCCGCACAGCGGGCAGGCCGGGCGCCCGGCGGCGACCACCTCCCGCGCGTGCCGGCTGAGGGCGCGCATCTGCGCCGGGGTGGCCCACAGCCGCGCCGTGCCGGCGGCCTCCTCGTCGGCCTCTTCCTCCTCGGTGGAGACGCCCTCGGCCAGCACCAGCACCAAGAGCCCCACGGCGCGGTCAAACGCCAGCCCCATCTGAGACACGGCAAAGGCCTGCTCGAGCGGGGCCTCCAGGTCCAGCTCGTCGGCCGCGACCGGCTCGCCGCTGGGCGTGGCGATCACCTCTTGCTGTTCCAGGATCTCCAGCAGCTCGTCGATGCCGCGCGCCAGGGCATAGACCTGCTCCTTCTCCAGCTTGAGCGTCACGGTCTGCTCCGAGGTGGAGGCCTGCAGCAGGAAAAGGCGCTCGCCCGGGCGCCCCAGGGCGCCCACCGCGATGCGCAAGACGGGGTTCAGTTCAAACATGGGGCTGGCCATCGGGCAGACACCCTCCATCACGGCGCTCACGCATACGTCACCCGATCGGGCCGAATGTACTCCCCACCGCCGCGGACGTCAACGCCCCCGGGCACTCCTCAGCCGGCGGCCACGATGCGATCCACCACCAGCTGGCGGAACTCGGGCGACAGACTGCCAAAGTAGGCGGAAAAGCCGGTCACCCGGACGATCAGGTCCGGGAAAAGGGACGGGTCGCGATGCGCCGCCAGCACCTGGGCCGCGTCCATCACGTTCAGGTTGATCTGCGTGCCGCCCAGGTCGAAATGCGTGCGGATCAGGTCGGCGATGTACTCCTCGCCGTAGCGGTCCAGCGCCACGGTCGGGTCAACCTCTAGCTGCAGCGGGGCGGTGTTCCCGTACCCCGGCTGGACGGCGGCGATGGCCACGGCCATGGCGGTAGGGGCGCCGTCTGGGCGAAAGCCCGGGTCGGGGTTGGCCCCGTGAGAGATCGGCTCGCCGCGGCGCCGCCCGTTGGGCGTGGCGCCCAAGGTGCGCCCCATCGAGATGGTGTTGGCCCAGGAAAAGATCCCCGGGATCAGGTTGAACCCCGCGGGGGTGGGCTTTTCCTTCACCAGGTCGGTAAAGAGGCGCGCCAGCCGCACGGCGTACTCGTCGGCCAGGGTGCCCCCGTAGCCGAAGCGGCGGATGCTGCGCATCATCAGGCGGGCGCGCTCGCCCTCCGCGCCGGCCCAGTCGGCATCGAGGTGGGCCAGGAGCTCTGCCCAGCTCAACCGCCCCTCCTCCTCGACCCGTTGGGCAAGCGCCGCGAACGAATCGGCCACGGTGGCCAGGGCGCAGCCGTCGATGCACAGGTTGTAGAACTCGACGCCGCCATGCGAGGCGTCCAGCCCCTTCTCCAACGGCCCGTAGCAGAGCAGGTCCAGCACTAGCTCGGGAAAGACCTCGTGCATGTGCGCGAGGTGAAAGTCGATCGACTCGGCGGTGACCTCTACGGCCCGGCGCAGGTGCCGCGCATAGGTCTCCCAGAGGAGGGCTAGCGACGGCGGCTCGTTACGGGCCAGCATGTCGCGCAGGGCCACCTCGAACACGGCGCCAAAGTTGATCTTGACGCAGTCGTTGATGGCGTACTCCCGCCCCGGGATGGCCGACCAGTGGCAGCCCGAGTAGGCCCGCTCGCGCCCCAGTTCGGGCGGGTAGCCGTTCTTGGCAAACCCCGCGGCGGTGTTCTCCACGGCCAAGAACTTGGGGATGCCCAGGCGATCCTGGCACAGGATCTCGACGCCGCGCCGCAGGAGGCCCCCGTCGACGTGCGGCCCCACGGCCACGCCGACGTTGGCCGGCACGCGCAGGCGGTGGCAGGCCTCCAGCACCAGGTATGACACGCGGTTGGTTACGTCCTGCCCGGCCGCGTCCGGCCCGCCCAGCTGGATATACCCTGTGTCGCGCACCAGAAGGCAGGCCAGATGAAAGATGGCCTCCTCGTCCGTCAGGGTGCCGGCGGCCACGTCGCGCTCATAGTAGGGGGTCAGGAGCACGTCCAGCCGGCCCAGTGAGCCGCTGCCGTTGTACATCCGGGCCAACATCTGGAACCAGAGGAT
>JAAZBY010000391.1 GCA_012513595.1 Chloroflexota bacterium | reverse complement strand
GTGCCTACCAGCGTAGCAGTGCGCTTTTCCGTCGCTGTGGTCCTCACCACCGGGAATCGCGCAATCCCGTCGTCCAGTGCATTCAGGATGATCGTTCGCTCATGGGGTGCCAGCACGCGCAGGGCGCCCTGCAGCCCGTCGGGGTCCATCTCCACAAACAGATCGGACCCGTAAAAATCGATAGAGACGGCGCGCTCTTCAGTGGCCGGCAGGCCCGCCGGGAGGAGGGAAGCAACGCGGTGGCGGCCTGGAAAGCGGGTGTCACCAGTCTGCAGGCCCGGCTCAAGGGCGAGCATCAGTGGCTGCGGATTGCCATCAAGACCCAATAGGCTCAGTCCCCAAACGGGGTCGTCCACCTGAGCCACTGGCTGCAAATGGAGTGCGCAGAACAGCGTCATCCAGGGCCACTCGCGCTGCACCCGGGAGAAGGCATCCTGGAGACGCGAGGCCTGCAACGCCGGGCTGTCGCTGCCCAGCGGAGAGGGTTGACCCGTCCAGCCCTCGGGGAGGGCCGCCCAGCCGCCCTCCAGAGCCCAGATTGGTTTGGCGCCCTCTCCCCGCCTCAGCATCTCCTCGCGGAGCAGGATCACTCGAGAGAGATTGAGCACATCCGCATCCACGCGCCTGTCGTACGCCCCTGACCAAAAGCCATAGGCCTTGACGCCCAGCACATCGAAATAGGGTGCCCCGCCCAGGCGATAGATCTCCCGCAGGAACAGGACGTCGGTCATATTGCGGCCGGAGCGCTCGGTGTTGGGCGCCATGCCGCCCGCGATAATCAGCGCGTCCGGATCGGCCGCACGGATGGCCGTGGCAGCCTCTTTGAGCAAGGCCACATATCCCGCGGGGTCGATAGCCCCTTTGCCCCAGTGGGGATAGATGTTGGGCCGGTCCCAGACCTGGTAGGCACGGATCTGGTCGCCATACCGCTCCGCAAGTGCAGCGGCGAACCGCGCATAGGCCGACGGATCCTCCGGCGGGGCCCAGGGATTGTCGGCCTCGTGAGCAGGCCGGGCCCAGTCCGGCGCGCGCTCTAGAACGGCCACGATCTGCAGCCCCTGCCCGTGCACCAGAGGAAGAACCTCATCCCAAAAGCCCCACTCAAAGCGCCCGGGCTCGGGCTCCAACGAGTCCCAGTTAAAATGCTGTACCAGCGTGCCGTTGCCCAGTGCCTGGACGGTACTCAACGCGTCGAGCACCTGGAGGTTGGTGCTGTATTGTTCCAGAGCCACATTAATGCCCGCACGGGGCGACTCTAGCACCGGCTGGCCGGCGTCCAGACCCGACGTGACGCCACGCTGCTGCCGCCGGTACGCGCTCACATCCTGGGCAGCGACCGCCAGCAGCGCGCACAAGAGGATCGCGCGCAGCAATATACCGGCGATGTCCAGCAGCGTCTGGCGTCTCGACCGCATCATGGTTTCCCTGCCGCTGCAGGCCCAGGCAAAGACGAGGCGCAGCTATCGTGACGATCACGCATCGGGGTCAGCCTCCGGAGCAGAGGGGACAGACGACTGCCGGTGCAGGTGCACCAGCAATACCGAGATATCGGCAGGATTGACCCCGGCGATTCGGGCTGCCTGGCCAACGGTGTCCGGCCGGAAGCGATCCAACCTCTCGCGGGCCTCCGTTCGCATCCCGTGCATATTGGCATAGACGAGATCGGGCGGTATCCGCCATGCTTCCAGCCTGTGTGCCCGCGCCACCTGTTGCTGTTGCTTGGCCACATAGCCTTCATACTGAATCTCGACCAGTGCCTGCTCCAAAACCTCCCCTGGCACATCCCCCTCTGGCGGCGCAAACAGGCGCACGATCTCCAACGTTGCCCCGGGGCGCTTGAGCACCTGGTAGGCAGGCATGGCCTGTGCCAGGGGCTCCAGGCCTATCTGCTGCAGATAAGGATTGACGACATCGGGGGAGAGACTGACCCGCTTGAGCCGTTCGATCTCCGCAGCGATCCCATCGCGCCTGGCCGCCACCGCCCGCCAGCGATCGTCGTCGATCAGGCCCGCATCGTGCGCAAGATCCGACAGACGGAGGTCGGCATTGTCCTGCCTGAGCAGCAGGCGGTATTCGGCACGGGAGGTGAGCATCCGGTAGGGCTCGTCGATCTCCCGGGTGACTAGATCGTCGACCAGGACACCGAGGTAGCCCTGATCGCGCCCAATCACCACGGGCGGCTCGTCCCAGGCCAGGCGTGCCGCATTGGCCCCGGCCAGCACACCCTGCGCGGCGGCCTCCTCATAGCCTGAAGTGCCGTTGATCTGACCGGCCAGAAACAGCCCTGGCACCGCGCGCGCCTCAAGGGACCGGGTCAGCTGCGAAGGGAGGCAAAAGTCATAGGCGATGGCATAGCCCGGCCTGATGATTCGAGCCTGAGCAAGAGCCGGGATCGTGTGCAGCAGTTCCTCCTGGACCTCCACAGGGAGCCCGGTAAAGCAGCCCTGGACATAGACCTCGTTGGTATTCCACCCCTCGGGCTCGAGAAAGAACTGGTGGCTCTCTTTGGCCGCATAGCGCACGATCTTGTCCTCAATCGAGGGGCAGTAGCGCGGGCCACTGGCCTCGATCGCTCCGGGAGCGATCGGCGAACGATGCAGGTTATCACGGATCACCCGATGGGTCTCACCATTGGTCTTGACCAGGTAACAGGGCAGCTGGGGCCGCCATGCCGTCTGATGGCCAACGGGATAGACAGGATTGGCCGGCCAGAGCAGGGGAGACTCGGCGGGCGCTCTCTGGGAAAAGTACAGAGGCTCGTCGCTGCCGAATTGGGGGACAGTCAGCGCATAGTCAATGGTGCGTGCATCGACGCGTGGCGGCGTGTTCGTCTGCAGCCGCCCCAGCCGCAGGCCGAGAGCAACCAGGGCAGAGGAGAGGCCCGTGGCCGGTGGCTCACCTGCGCGCCCGGCCGGCGTGCGGTACTCGCCACTGAGGATCTGGCCATTGAGAAAGGTGCCCCCGGTGATGACCACCGTCTTGCCTGCAATCGTTGCGCCGCTGGCCAGAGCGACTCCCGCCACCTGCCCCTGGC
>JAAZBY010000390.1 GCA_012513595.1 Chloroflexota bacterium | reverse complement strand
GTGCTCACCACCGAGGGCGCCATCATCGGCTACCCCTCGCGGCCGGAGGAATCGCCGGACGGCACGGCGCACACCGAGCACCGCCTGCTGCAGACGGGGCCGATCCTCGTCGAGCGCGGGCAGCGCATCGCCCTCTTGGGGCCCAACGGCTCGGGCAAGACGACCTTCTTGCGCACCATCCTCGGCGAGGTGCAGCCCCTGGCCGGGCGGCTGCGCATCGGCGCCAGCGTGCGCCTGGGGTACCTGCCCCAGTCGCAGGACTACCTCGACCCCGACAAGTCGGTGCTCGACCACATCCTGGAGGCCAGCAAGCTGCTGATCGGGCCGGCGCGCACGCACCTGGGGCGCTTTCTCTTTTCCGGCGATGACGTCTACAAGAAGGTGGGGGCGCTATCGGGCGGGGAGGTCTCGCGGCTGGCTCTGGCGCTATTGACCCTGCACGGCGCCAACGTCCTCCTGTTGGACGAGCCCACCACCCACCTGGACCTGGACTCGCAAGAGGTGCTGCAGGACGTGCTGTTGGGCTTTAACGGCACCATCCTGATGGTCTCTCACGACCGCTACCTGATCGACGCGTTGGCCTCGCACGTCTGGATGGTCGAGGACCGCACCATCGAGCAGTACGAGGGCAACTATTCTGATTATGTCGCCCTGCTGGCGGAGCGGGCCGCGGAAAGTGCCGGCACCGCCAAGTCCGGCGCGGGGGCCGCGGCCGACCGTTCCGCCGCGCCCGAGGAGGCCGCCGAACGGCGTGACCGCCGCGGCCGGCAGGACCAGCGCAGCGCCCGCCGCCGCGAGGAGGAGGCCACCCGCCTGGAGGAGGAGATCTCCCGCCTCGAGGAGGCGCTCGACGACCTCTCCCGGCGGATCGATGCCGCCGGCGCCGCCCAGGACCTCGACCTGGTGCTGGCCCTGGGGGAGGAGTACCAGGAGGCCGAGGGGCGGCTTTCGGCCCGGCTGGACGAGTGGGAGCAGGCCCTGAGCGACGGGGACCAGCCCCCCTTCGGGGCGGGCTGACGTGTACGTCATCGGGCTGACGGGGAACGTGGCCACCGGCAAGAGCACCGTGGCGGCCATGCTGGCACGCTTGGGGGCAGAGGTGATCGACGCCGACCTCCTGGCCCACGCGGTGATGGCCGCGGGGTCGCCGGCGCACGCCCGGATCGTGGCGCGGTTTGGGGCGGGCGTGCTGGCCCCAGGCGGTGAGATCGACCGGCGCGCCCTGGGGGAGATTGTCTTCCGCGATGCGGAGGCGTTGGCGGCGCTGGAGCGGATCGTCCATCCCGGCGTCGTGGAGGAGACGCTGCGGCGGCTGGCCGCCTCCGCATGGGCCATCGGCGTGGTGGAGGCGATCAAACTGCTCGAGGCGGATATGCACCGGCACTGCCAGGCGGTCTGGGTGGTGACGAGCCCGCGCCGCGTGCAGCTGGCGCGGATGGTGGCCACGCGCTCTCTGACGCCGGCCCAGGCGGCGCTGCGGATCGACGCGCAGCCCCCCCAGGCGGAGAAGGTGGCCCGCGCCACCGTCGTGATCGACAACTCCCGCGACCTGGCCAGCACCTGGCGGCAGGTGCGGCGGGCCTGGAACGCCATCCCGGGGGCGCCGGCGGTGCCGCCGCGCACGCCCTGGCCCCCGCCGGAGTGGTTCCGCCCGGCAGACGGAGGGGCGCCATGAGGGGTGTGTGGGGATACCTGCGGCAGCGCCCGCGCTTGGCCGTGTGGCTGGCCCTGGCGGCGGGGATGGTCGTGGTCGTGCTGGCGGCGGCGCGCGGCAAGGGGTACTCGGCGGCGCAGCTCGGCTGGATGGCGGCGGGGGCCATAGCCCTGGCCAGCGCCAGCGCCCGGCTGATCGAAGAGTAGGGGGAGCCTCCCCGCGGGGCGGCAGCCCGTCCGGCGGCGGGCCCGCGGCCGCCCCTGGAGTGCGGCGCCGCCTGTCCCGAGGTCCGCCGAGGGATGGCGCCGCTTTGGCGGGCCGTGCGCCAGGCAGGCAGAGGGGCTTGCCCCGACCGGTAGGCCCGGACCCACCCGTAGGCGCGACCCGTCCGCCCGTCCGCGAGGCTGTGCCGACACGTGCGCGCCAGCGGGCCTGGCGCGGAACGGCAACCCAAGCGTTGTCATTCCGAGCGAAGCGAGGAATCTCGTCTTTGCCTCGCTTTGCGCACAGCAAGGCGAAGACGAGGTCCCTCGCTCCGCTCGGGACGACAAGGCGGGAGGCCTGCCGCAGCCGTTCGGCCGGGCGGCGGCGAGGCTCTGCGCCGGCCCAGAGGTCTGCCGCGCGACTTCGCGGTCTGCCGCGCGACTTCGCGGTCTGCCGCGCGACTTCGCGGTCTGCCGCGCGACTTCGCGGTCTGCCGCGCGACTTCGCGGTCTGCCGCCCCGGAGCGGCGCTGGGGCGCCGCACTCCAAATCGGC
>JAAZBY010000389.1 GCA_012513595.1 Chloroflexota bacterium | reverse complement strand
TGGCGCGCCCGGGCGCCGCCACGGGTAGTGCTCGGCGCCGAGCTCCAGACCTGATCGGGCTCCCAGGTAAAGGTGGTGACGTGGATGCCCGCCTGGCTGAGCGCCTCCAGGAAGGCGACGAAATCGGCGATCACCTGGTCCCGCCCGGGGAGCGCCAGGTGGATCTTGTCCGACTTGGCCACCGTCATGTTGCCCACGTTGTTCAGACGCAGGCCGGCGTCCTCCACCTTGTGCCGCAGCTCGGTGAGAAAAGCCACCGAGCGCTGCTCATCGCGCACCCAGGTGTACACGCAGTCCACCCCCAGCTGGCTGGCAAAGCGCAGCTCATCGGGGGTGGCCTCTGGCGAGACGTGCATGGAAAGCTTGAGCGCCGGACGATACTGTTTCCTAGTCATTACGCCTGCCCTTCTCCCAAGTAACGCCGATAACACCCGACGCAAGGATTGTAGCCGCCGGGGAGGAATCGTGCCAGCCGCAGCCCGCCAGGCGGCGGGCCAGCGCCGCCCGGTGCCAGGACCTCGACGGGGTACGCGCCCGGCCGGCTACTTGGCCACGCCTTCGATGGTCAGGAGACCAGGCGACACGGTCGCGCTGGTGATGCGCAGGTTCTGCAGCGCCCCCACCGGCACGGGGATGCCGTTCTCGCCCGAGTACTCGCGGATGGCCGAGTCGACCATCGGTTGCGCCACCAGGCGGGCCAGGAAGCCGGTCCCCTCACCCAGCCCGACGCTATCTACCTTTACGAAGAGGGCGCCGTCAACCACGTTGGGCGCGCCTCGCACGATGACGTCGAGCGTCATGGCGGGGCTTGTCACGGTTACGGGGAAGCGTGCCACGATGGCGTCCTGTTCCAGGGTGATGGCCGGGTCACCGACGGTGGCCCCCTGCACGGCCAGATCCTCCAGGGTAAAGGCTTCGTTCAGCTCCTCCGCCGTGATCGCCACGCTGACGCGCTGCCCCGCGCGAGGGGTGGCCACGGCCAGGGCGGCCAGCCCTTGGGCCACCAGCGGCGTGGGCGACCCCGAGGGCGCCGGCGTGGCGGTGCGGGTGGGCGTCCGCGTCAGAGTCGGCGAAGCCGCAGGCGAGGGAGCGGCCGCGGCGGCGGTCTGCGTTGCCAGTACGCCCTGGGCCTCGCCCGTGGCCGCCGGAGTCGGCGTGCCCACGACGGCGCAGGCCGGCGCACCAGCCAGAATCAACAGAAGCAGGCAGAGGTAAATCGTCCGAAGGCGAGCTGCAGACATCCTTCGCCCCCTTTCCGGGTGACCGGCTGGGCCACTGTGCCGCCATTACACCCCCGCCGCCCCGTTCTGTCAACCGCAGGCCTGCCTTGACCGCCCTACTCCCGGGGGCTATGCTGCCCACCAGGCGGCTGACCAGCCCGGCCGGTCGACCGTGGCTTGGCGACCCAGGGAGAGAGGCTTGAACACCATCCTGCCCACCTGGCGCGCACGCAGCGCCTTTGCCTATCGGGGCTCCGTCAGCGATGGGACCGAGATCGCCTTCGGGCGGGAGGGCCGCCTGTTCGTCTCCGCCATCTGTTATGTCCACCTGTTGACCCACTTTGCCGCGCGCACGGTGCCCGTCGGCACCGGGCACGGCGTGCCCCCCGCGGGCAGCCTGGGGCGCTGGCTGTGGCGCAACGTCGCCCGCCAGGCGATCGCCTCCTACGTGGCACCCATCCTGATCCACGAGGGCTACGCCGTGCGTGCCGGGCGCCCCAGCGAGATTCGCTTTCTCGGGCGCCTGCCGAGCGGGCCGCGCCATCTCCTCTTGCCCGGCTTTGACGATCCACAACTGCCACTGGCCTAGCGCGGGCGGAGCGTGCCCACCCGGCCGCACCCTTGGCGCGCCCTGGTGATGACGCGACCCGCCCCGGCGTGTACAATGCCCGTGGTGGCCTGTCTCGGTTCTCTGCACCCCTGCGGAGGGAACACCATGAAGCGAAGCCATGCGCTGCTTGCGGTCGTGGTCGTTGGGTTCCTGGCCCTCGCGTTCGCCATCTCGAGGAGAGCGGGGCTGGCCGACGGCACCGTTCTGGCCGAGCCCAAGACGAAGGACCCGGGGCTCATTTCCGTCACCGGGGACGCAGACGTGCGCGTCATCCCGGACCAGGTGCTCCTCACCCTCGGCATCGAGGCGCAGGACGCTGACCTCACCAAAGCCAAGGCGCGTAACGACGAGGTCGCCGCGCGCCTGCTGGCCCTGGCCAAGGAGTACGACGTCCCCGCCCGTAACGTGCAGACCGACTATATCTCGGTGTTCCCCGTGTATGAGGATGAGTACAGCGTGCGCTCTCGCCTGGTCGCCTATCGCGTGCAAAGGATGGTCGTCATCACCCTGAGCGACATCTCCCGGTTTGAGGGCCTGCTGAGCGACGCCTTGCTGGCCGGCGCTAACCACGTCCACGGGGTGCAGTTCCGCACGACGGAGCTGCGCAAACACCGCGACCATGCGCGGGCTCTGGCGATCCAGGCGGCCCGTGAGAAGGCCGAGGCGCTGACGGCCGAGCTGGGTCTGCGCGTCGGAGAGCCCCGCGCCATCACCGAAGAGTACAGCGGCTGGTGGTCGTGGTATGACTCCTGGTGGGGCTCCCGCTACGGCGGATCGATGGCCCAGAACGTCGTCCAGGAGGTCGGTTCGGCGGGCTACACCCCCGACAGCGCCCTGGCCCCCGGGCAGATCACGGTGAATGCCCGTATTTCGGTGACGTTTGAGATCGCTCATTAGGTTCGCGGCGCGCCCGCTCGCCGTCCCGGTCCGCCTTGCGCATCGCGCCGCCGTGCCACTAGAGAGGACACCGATGACCAGAGCCCGCAACGACCTCTTGCGGGCGGCCCGCTTTGAGCGGCCCGCCCTCATCCCCATGCGCTACTCGATCAACGCCTCCTGCTGGCACCACTACCCGCAGAGCGCGCTCCTAGACCTCCAGGAGGCCCACCCGCTCCTCTTCCCGGGGTTCCAGCGCCCGCGCGAGCCAGTCGCCCCGCGCCTCGAGCCGTGGCAGCGCGCCGGCCGGCCCTACCGGGATGGTTGGGGCTGCGTCTGGCAGACTACCGACGACGGCATCACCGGCGCCGTCACCGGGCATCCGCTGGCGGGCTGGGACGGGTGGCAGGAGTATCGCGCGCCGGATCCCTCGGCCGACTTTGGCTGGGGCCCCATCGACTGGGCGGCGGAGGAGGCCGCGCTTGGCGGCGCGGGCGCGGCCGGGCAACTCGTCTCTGGGGGGCTGCGCCACGGGCACACCTTCATGACCCTTGCCGACATCCGCGGCTACACGAACCTCCTGTGCGACATGGCCGACGATGAGCCCCGCCTGGGGCGTCTGATCGCCATCGTGGAGGAGTTCAACCTGGCCATCGTGGCCCGCTACCTGGGCCTGGGCGTCGAGTGGATGAGCTACCCGGAGGACCTCGGCATGCAGCACGGGCCGATGCTTTCACCGGCCCAGTTTCGCCGCTACATCGCGCCCTCTTACCAGCGGCTGATGGACCCCGCCCGGGCCGCGGGCTGCGTCATCCACATGCATTCGGACGGAGATATCCGCGCGCTGGCCGCCGACCTCCTCACCGACGGCGTCCAGGTCCTGAACCTGCAGGACCTCGTCAACGGCCTGGACTGGATTGCCGACACCCTGGCCGGCCGTGTGTGCATCGATCTGGACGTCGACCGTCAGAGCGTCACCCGCTTCGGCAGCCCCGCGCAGATCGACGCGCTCCTTCGCAGCGAGGTGACGCGTTTGGGCCGCCGCGAGGGCGGCCTGATGATGGTCTACGGGCTCTACCCGGGCACGCCGATCGAGAACGCCTGGGCCGTGGCCGACGCCATGGAGCGCTACGCGAGCCACTTCGCCTGACGCGCCAGCACGTCTTGCCCAGCCGGGCGAGACGTCCCGCCAGAACGCCCGATAGGAGGACGCCCGATGGCTCACGACGACGTCACCATGCTCCGCGACCTGGCCAAGCAGTACATGGAGGTGGCCCAGCGACCCATCCAGGAGGAACGCCGCGCGCTGTGGCGCCGCCACAACAGCCTGGTGCGTACCAAGCCGCTCATCTACGTGCGGGCGTTCGCCACGGCAGAGATGCCGGACTGCGCGACCCGCTGCCGGGACCCCTACTGGCGCCCCCTCGAGGCGCACCTGCGCCAGGAGATCTACCGCGATCGGTTCGCGGACGACTATATCGTGGAGCCCTGGGTGGCGGTGCGCGCCGCCGTCGTGACCCCGCCCGAGGGCCCCTGGGGCTTGCCGATCCGCTGGAGCGAGCGGGTGGCCGAGCGGGGCTCGCACACCATGATCCCGGCCCTGGTCCGCCCCGAGGATGCAGAGCGCCTGGTTCCCCCGCACCACGTCGTCGACGAGGCCGAGACCTCCCGTCGGCTGGAGCGCTTCCAGGACGCGGTTGGCGACATCCTCCCCCTCGACGTAGACCGCAAGCCGGCCTACCACATGTGGAACGGGGACATCTCGACCCTGCTTACGCAGATGCGCGGCATGCAGCAACTGATGCTCGACATGGTCGACCGGCCCGAGTGGCTGCACGGCGTGTTGGCTTTTATGCGCGACGGGATCCTCCGCACGCACGCCGAGGCGGAGCAAGCCGGCCATTGGACGCTCAGCGCGCACCAGAACCAGGCCATGCCCTACGCCCTGGAACTGCCCGAACCGGCCGCCAACAGCAGGCCGGCGGCTCGCCGGGAGCTGTGGTACTATATGGCCTCGCAAGAGACGACCCTCGTCGGCCCGCGGATGTTCGACGAGTTCATGTTGCAGTACCAGATCCCGATCATGGCCCCCTTTGGCCTGGCGGCCTACGGCTGCTGCGAGGACCTGACCCAGAAGATCGCGCTGCTCCGCCAGATTCCCAACCTGCGCCGCATCGCCGTGGCGCCGGTGGCCGACGTGGCGCGCTGTGCCGAGCAGATCGGCCATGACTACGTCCTCTCCTACCGGCCGAGCCCGACGGACATGGTCGGTTACGGCTTTGACGCCGAGCGGGCCCGCGCCATCATGCGGGCCGACCTGCAGGCCTGCCGGGCCAACGGCTGCCACGTCGACATCACGCTCAAAGACGTTGAGACGGTGCAGGGCGACCCCACGCGCGTGCCGCGCTGGGTGCGCCTGGCACGCCAAGTCATCGATGAGGTTTTCGGCTAGGGCCGCCCGCTTAGCCGCGTCACTCTCGGAGGGAATGATGACCGGACGAATCCTGCGTACCGCCCACCTGCCCCTGCCCAAGGGGGGAACCTACGACCGCACGGTGCTCCTCGAAGCGCTCGAGAACGGCTTTAGCCAGATCGGCCTCGGCGCCGAGAACCGCTGGTACAAGGATGAGGAGGGCCTGGCCCTCATCGAGCGCATCGGGCGCGACGCGGCCTCCCTGGGCGTAACGCTGAGCATCCTGACCTGTTACCAGCGCCAGTGCCCTGACGCCCTGCGTGATCATCCCGAATGGCGCATGGTCTTTGAGGATGGCTCAGCCGGCTGGGAGGCTTGCCCCTTCCACAAGGAGTATCAGGAGCTCTATGTCGCCGCCATGCAGCGCCTGGCGCGCGCCCCGGGCGTCGAGGAAATCCAGCTGAACGACGAGGCCCACCTGACCGACTGGGGCAGCCATTACGGCTGCTACTGCCCCACCTGTACGGCCCTCTTTCGCGCCGAGACCGGCCAGGAGCCCCCGCGAGAGATCGACTGGCAGAGCCCCCTGTGGCGCCGCTGGATCCGCTGGCGCCTGGAGAACTGGCTGCGCGTGATGCGCGAGATCGCCGAGGCCGTCCGTGAGGCCAACCCCCGCGTGCGCCTCTCCTCCCAGTTTGACCCGTCGGTGTGCCTGCGCGGCTGGAGCCCCTGGTTCTCGGGCGTCGACATCGCCGGCCTGGCCGAGGTCATGGACCTCTTGCGGGTGGACCCCTACCACACGTTCCACCCGCACAACTTTCGCCCGGACGTCACCTATATCACCGAGCACGTGCGCTACCTGCGCGGCGCCCTGGGGGGCAAGCCCCTGCGCGTGTGGACGCAGGACTTTGTCTGGCCGGAGTTCAGCCGTCCCCTCAGCGAGGCGGACGGACGTTGGACGGCCATTCTGCCCGTGGCCCTGGGCGCCGAGGCCTGCACCCCCTACGCCTACCCGCTGATGCAAGAGCTCCCCGACGTGGCCCACGCCTACGAGGACTCGATCCGGTTCGATAGGTACTATGCGGAGGTGGCGCCCGTCCGGCATGTCGCGGTCGTGCAGGGGTGGCAGAGCAAGACCTGGCTCCTGACCGAGATGCGCGACGGCCGGGCCACGTATGACACAGCCTACTTTCGCCCAGCCTGCGCGGCGCTGCGCCGCGGCCACGTGCCTTATGACCACGTCTGGGACCGCCGCCTGACCGCTGAGAACCTGCGGGGTTACCGCGCCCTGCTGTTGCCGCGCGTGCCCTGCCTGAGCACGGCCCAGGCTGCCGCCCTGCGCAGCTTTGACGGCGGGCTGGTCGTCACCTCCGACACGGGCTGCTACGACGAAGCCGGCCAGCCGGCCGAGCGCCAGGCCTTCGGCGATCTGCTGCACATCGGGGAGGCGCGCGACTTCTCCGGGCTGCTGATCCGCGACCGCGCGCATCCCCTGATGGCGACTCTGCCCGAGGGGGCGCTTCCGATCCGCACGCGCGGCTACCCGGTGCGGCTCTGCGCCGAGGCGCGCGTGCTGGCGACCTTTGCCGATGCGGACGGCAACGACACCGGCCTGCCAGCCATCCTGGCCAGCGAGGGGCCCCGCCGCCTGGTGTACATGGCCTTCGAGCCGCTGCAGGCCCGCACCTGGGACGTGGCGCTGATGTCGCAGCGCGCCTTGTCCGCCGCGCTCTCGGATCTATACGTGGGCGCCGTCCGCTGGGCAGCCGGAGCGCCGCCGCTCGTGGCGCTGGAGGAGCCGGCCTCCCCCGGCGTGGAACTGATGGTCAGCCAGGGGCCCGGGAGCGTCGTGGTGACGCTGGGGAACTACTACCTCGAGGACGGCCAGGTAACGCTGCGTCTTTCGCCGCGTGTCGCCGGCAGCCTGACTTTGGCCTACGACGCGGTGGCCCGCCGGGCCCTGCCCGTAGCGCACCTTGCCGAGGGCGCCACCGTGGCGGTGCCGCTGGCGCGCCAGGCCGTCAAGGTGGTCGTACTGCGCACAGCGCCCGCCACTCTCTGAGTCGCCGCGGGGCCCCGGCTGCGCGTTGGGCAGCCGGGGCCGATCGTGCTACACTCGAGGCCGTCAGCGGCATACGAGACCCGCTGGGCACGCAGCCGAAAGGCACCGATGGCGCCCCTCTACGACCCCAAGGATCGCTCGCCCGAACCGCCCCTCAAGCGGTTCGACATCATGTCCTCCCTCCGGAGCACTTTTGGGCAGAACCGCAACGCCCGCGCACTCCTGCGCCGTGGAGAGACTTTCAGCGACCTGGGCTACCTCGGCGAGGCGCTCGCCGACCTTGACGCGGCCCTGGCCCTCGAACCCGGCTTTGTCGAGGCGCTCCTGCGCCGCAGCGAGGTCCACGCCGACCTCGGCCACTACGCTCAGGCGCTGGCAGACGTCAACCTGGCCCTCAACCTCCAGCCCGGCGATGCGGAGATCCTGGCCCGCCGCGGTGAGATCCATCGGCGCACGGGCCGCTACCGCCAGGCGATTGCCGATCTTGACGCCGCCCTGAGGATCGACCCCCTGGACGCCTGGGCTGCCGCCAGCCGCGGAGAGACCTACCGCGAGATGGGCCTCTATGACCTGGCCCTGGCCGACCTGACGATGGCCGTGCGCATCGACCCTAACGACACCTGGGCGATCGTCAGTCGCGGGCAGGTCTACGAGGAGCAGGAGCGCTACGCAGAGGCCATCGCCGACTATGACGAGGCCCTCGGGCAGTCTCCGGACGATGCCTGGGCCCTGCAACGGCGCGCGGAAGCCTATGCCGCCCAGGGGCGCTTTGACGACGCCCTCACCGACCTGGGGCGCGTGCTGGGCACCTCGCCAGACGACGTCCGGGCCCTCTTCCAGCGCGCCGAGATCCAGGTGCAGCTGGGGCGCCATGGCGAGGCGCTGGCCGACCTGGACCATGCCCTACAGGTCGCGCCGGACGACTCCTGGGCCCTGGTGGGCCGGGCCAGGGCATTGGCCCTCCTGGGGCGCCCCGACGAGGCGTTGGCCGATCTGGACCGCGCCCTCATCGTCGACCCCGGTGACGGCTGGGCGGTGGGAATGCGCGCCGAGATCAACCTCGCCCGTGGTGACTACCGCTCGGCCCTGGCCGACCTGAACCGCGGCCTGGGCATGTATCCTGAGGACGCCTGGCTCCTCATGCTGCGCGGGGAGGTGCACCGTCGCCTGGGGCACCTGAGCCGTGCCCTGGCAGACCTCAGCGCCTGCTTACAGCGGGAGCCCACGCAAGCGCGCGCCTATGCGCAGCGCGGGCGCACCTGGAGCGACCTGGGCAGCCACGAGCTGGCTGTGAGTGACTATGATCGGGCCCTTGAGCTCGAGCCGGACTCCGCCTGGGTGCTGGCCAACCGGGGGGCCTCGTATCTGGCGCTTGGGCAACGCGACAAGTCCCTGCGCGACCTGGAGCGGGCCCTGGACCTCGACGAGACCTCGGCCCTCCTGGCGGGGGACGAGATCGGCATTGCGCGGCTGCTCAGCACGGTAGATCCGAGCCTGGCCAGCCGCTACGCGCGCGTTGGCGAGGCCGGCGCCGCGTCCGGCGCGGGCGGCTGATGCCGTTCGGCGCGCTGCGTCATCGGGGCACTCTGACGTCGGTGCCGCTCACTTGACCATCCACTGCCAACCGGGCCCCAACTGTGCTGCACCAAGCGCATCCCTGGCACCGACCGAACCCGGCGTCTGCGAGGCTGCACCTGTGGTATAGGTTGCACAGTGGGACGAGGTAACGGACCTACCCACGGACGTCATACCGATAGCAGGCGGGGCTGGCTGTGGCCAGCCCCGCCCCTTTTTGCCGCACAGGGCTCCGGGCTTGTGCCATTACATGGCCCGGGTATACTCCCCGCAGAGCATCCTTATGCCATGTTGAGCTGTGGCCCGCGCGCCCTTGGCGCGGGCCTCCTTGCGGGAGGTAGTCATGCAATCACCGCGCTGCGAGACCAGCGTCGAGCGTTGGGGCCTGTACGAGTTGCGCCTCCAGGGGCCCACCCACGGCAACCCCTTCACTGAGGTGCGCTTTGGCGCCTCATTCACCCTCGGCCATCGCGCTGTCGACGTGGATGGGTTCTATGACGGCGACGGGGTGTACTGCGTGCGCTTCTTGCCAGACACGGAGGGCACCTGGGCCTGCACCACCCGCTCAGACGCTGCCTCCCTCGACGGCCACACGGCGTCGTTCCGCTGCAGCGTCCCTTCGGCGGGGAACCACGGCCCGGTGCGCGTGGCGCATACCTACCACTTTCAGTACGAGGACGGCACTCCCTACCGCCAGATCGGCACCACCTGTTACGCCTGGGTGCACCAGGGCCCGGGCCTCGAGGAACAGACCCTGGCGACGCTGCGCACTGCCCCGTTCAACAAGCTGCGCATGTGCGTGTTCCCCAAGCACTACCGCTACAACGAGAATGAGCCCGAGCTCTTCCCCTTTGCCCGGCAGGCTGACGGCTCTTGGGATTGGGATCGCTTCGACCCCGCCTTCTGGCGCCACCTAGAGGGGCGTGTGGCAGACCTGCTGTCGCTCGGCATCGAGGCGGACTTGATCCTCTTCCACCCCTACGACCGCTGGGGCTTTGCCACCATGGACGCGGAGACCGACGACCGCTACCTGCGCTACGCCGTCGCGCGCCTGGCCGCCTACCGCAACGTGTGGTGGTCGATGGCCAACGAGTACGACCTGATGACTGCCAAGAGCACGGCGGATTGGGACCGCTTCTTCCGCATCGTGCAGCAGGCCGACCCGTACCATCATCCGCGCTCCATCCACAACTGCCGCGGATTCTACGATCACTCCAAGCCGTGGGTCACCCACGCCAGCGTGCAACACTGGGACCTGTCGCGGGCCCTCGAGTGGCGCGAGGCCTACGGCAAGCCGGTCATCAACGACGAGTGCCAGTACGAGGGGAACATCCCCAATCAGTGGGGCAACATCCCCGCCCGTGAGCTGGTGCACCGCTTCTGGCTGGGGACGGTGGGCGGCATGTACGTAGGCCACGGGGAGACGTACCTGCACCCTGACGAGATCCTGTGGTGGTCCAAGGGTGGAGTGTTGCACGGGGAGAGCCCGGCCCGCCTGGCCTTCCTCCGCCAGGTCCTCGAAGAGGGCCCCGTGGAAGGGCTGGAGCCGCAGGGTCGGCGCGTGGCCGGCCAGGCCGGGCGCTACTATCTGCACTACACGGGGGTACATCAGCCGGCCGAGTGGAGCTTTGAGCTCCCCGAGGGCCAGCACTACCGCGCCGAGCTGCTCGACCCCTGGGAGATGACCGTGACGCCGCTGGCGGACGATCTGTCCGGCGAGTTCACCGTGCGCCTCCCCGGGAAGCCCTACCAGGCCGTGCGCCTGCTCCGCATCTGACGCCCCGGTACGGACGCCTGCCGCTCGAGCAGAGAGACCCCCGCGGGGCCCGACGTGCGCCGCGGGGGTTTATGCTTCCTTCCCACCGAACTCGCGGATCAGCGCCAGTAGCTCCTGCCCCCACTGCTCGGTGCGCTTGGGGCCCATGCCCCGCACCTGCAGCAGGCCCTCGCGCGACGTGGGCTGCTCGGCGGCCAGGTCGCGCAGGATGGCGTTGCTCAGGATCACAAAGGGCGCCACACCGCGGGCCTGGGCGGTGTCGTTGCGCCACTGCCGCAGCCGTTCGTACAGCTCGGGGTCGCTGCTGCCCGTGCCAGCCCGGGTTGCCCGGCGGGTGAGCGACCCAAGCAGGGCCGGATCGGCGAGGGCGCGCCGGCCCTTGGCGGCAAGTTCGATCACCACGCCGCCGTGGTCCAGAGTCCGCTCCACGAGAAAGGCCCCGCTGATGAGGCTGCCGATCAGGCCGTCGACGGCGCGCGGCGAGCGGTGCCCGAGGGCGCCCCACCCGGCCAGGCCCATGCCCCGTTCCGGCGCCGCCGGGTCGCCGCGCAGGATGCGCAGCAGGCTCATCCGCCCCCAACCGTGGCCCGAGTCCTCCAGTACCTGCAGGACGTCGGCCAGCTGCTCTTCGGCCGGGGTCTCGTGGCGCGTGCTCTCCCGGCGCAGGGGGTGCCTGGGGGCGCAGTTGTCGCAGTAGCCGCACGCGCTGCCTCCGTGGCCCATCAGGTAGGCCGAGATATGCCCGTGGCGGCAGCGCCGGGTGCGCGCATATGCCACTATCTCGTCGATCCGCTGCGTCTGCACGGCCAGGTACGAGTCCAGCAGCCGGCTCACGCGCGCCGGGGCATCGTCGGCCGGCGGGAGAATCTCCAGGAGCATGTCACGTCCAAACGGTCGCACCTCTAGGTAGCCGCGCTCGGCACTCCGCCACAGCGCGCCCTCCAGTTCGGCGGCCTCCAGCCCGGCTGCTGCGGCCAGAGCCAACGGATCCACCACCACTTGGGTACCCGGCGCCAGCCGGGCCGCGGCACAGATGGCCCGCCAGGCTGGGTCCTCCTGGCCGGAGGCCTCTTGGGGCGCTGCCGCCCACCGCAGGGTGACCTCGCGCGGGACGTCCTGATGGCGGCGCAGCTGGCCGGCCTCCTCGAGCATACTGAGGGCCACCCGTACGCGCGTCTCCTGATCACGCTCTCCGCGGCAGAGATCCTCCAGTGCAACGCGCCCCAGGCGCGCCCGGCCCAAGCGCTGGCGCACGGCGGCATAGACCTCGCGCAGGTCCTCGATCGTCACCTTGTCATAGTTGGCCCGCCTGGTGAGCGTGGCCCGGTCGGACGGCGCGTGGAGCAGGACGCACCTGGCCGGCAGGCCGTCGCGCCCGGCCCGCCCCGCCTCCTGGTAGTAGGCCTCCAGCGAGGCGGACGGATCAAAGTGCACGATGAAGCGGATATCGGGCTTGTCAACGCCCATCCCGAAAGCGATCGTCGCCACGATCACGCGCGTCTTGTCGGTCATAAAGGCGTCCTGCCGGGCGGCGCGCTCAGCAGGGTCGGCGATGCCGGCGTGGTAGTAATCGGCCCGCACGCCGTGGCTCTTGAGCAACTCGGCGAGGCTTTCGGCGCGCGCCCTGCTCGAGACGTAGACGATGCCGCTGCCGTCCTCCGCCAGGCAGACGCGCAGGAGCGCCTGCAGCTTCTCGTCCTGGTCAGCGGCGCGGATAGCCTCCAGGTAGAGGTTGGGGCGGTCCACGTCCGCCTCGATCACGACCGTTGGCGCCGCGGCGCCCGCAGTGGCTGCCGCCACGCGGCGCAGGATGTCCTCGCGGATGCGCGGGGGGGCCGTCGCGGTCATGGCCAGGACGGGTGGGCTGCCCAGGGCCTGCCGTGCCCAGCCGACGTAGAGGTAATCGGGACGAAAGTCGTGCCCCCACATGCTCACGCAGTGGGCCTCGTCGATCACCAGGCGGCGCACCGGCGCCTGCCGCAGCGCCGCCAGGAAGGACGGCTGGCGCAGCCTCTCGGGGGCCGCATAGACCAGCCGGTATGCTCCTGCGGCCACGCCCGCCATGCGCCGGTCCAGCTCGCGGCCATCCAGGGCACTGGTGATCGAGGTGGCTCTAGCGGCTAACGCCTCCGGCAGGGATTCCACTTGGTCCTTCATCAGGGCGATGAGCGGGGAGATCACCAGCGTGGTGCCGCTGGGCTCCATCATGGCGGGCAACTGGTAGCAGAGCGACTTGCCCCCGCCGGTGGGCAGCACGGTGAGCACATCGCTGCCGCGCAGGGTGGCGGCCAGCGTCTCGGCCTGGCCGCTGAGGAACGAGCGGTGCCCGAACAGCGCCTCGGCGGCCGCGCTGAGGCGCTCACGTTCCTCGTCGCTGACGGCGCCCGGCCCTGTGATGACGGTCGAGGGCGCCTGCTCCTCCGCAGCCTCTGGAACACTCGCAGGGCGGCGCACGTCCTGGTCACCGCTCAGGCTGGCCAGCCTGGCCAGAAGCGGCGCCAAGCGCTCACCGTCCTCCTCGTAGGCGTCGGAGAGGGCTGCCTCCACCAGGGCCAACCGGTGCACCTCCGAGGTGCCCCGGTAATGATCGCGCAACCGCCGCAGGAGGTAGGCCGGCAGGGCCTCCAGCCGTTCGGCGGTCTTCTCCAGCCGCACGGCATAGCCGCTGGCCGAAACGGGATCGCCCATGGCCTGGTGCCAGGAGAACATGGCCAGCAGATAGGCACGGGAGGCCTCTGAGGCATCGGCGCGCAGGCGTTGCGCCGCCTCGAGCGCCCCTGTGAGGTTGCCCATAGCCAGCCTGGCATCGACGAGCAGGGCCAGGGCGGCCTGGGTCGCCGACTGCCCCGCCACCGCCTCCGCGATGGCCAGCGCCTGGCGGGCCTCGCCCAGGGCCAGGTGGCAGCGCGCCTCGAGCACGGCGGCCGTCGTGGAACGGCGCAGCCCCTGCCGCGCCGTGGCTACCTCCAGGGCCTCGCGGGCACGGCTCAGGCCCAGGAGCGCGGAGGCACGCGCGTCCAGCAGGGCCACGACGCCTGGCCGCACCTCCCGGAGGACGTCCAGGACCTGCAGGGCCAGGGCATAGTGCTCCCAGCGCAGCAGGAAGGAAATCAGCGCATCGCCATCGGCGGCAGAGAGGACGGCGGCGGCCTCTGGGTCCAGCGTCAGCGGCGGAAGGTGGGATGGTGTCGCGGTCATAGTGGGTGGGCCTCTGCGGATAGGTCGTGATGATGGCGGAGCGGCATGCCGCCGGCCAGCCGGGTGCAGTCGTCGGATCCATGCCATTATGTCCGCAGCCCGCCGAATGGTCAATGGGCCCGTTGGTGCCCGTCCGCAAGATAGCGGATGACACCGGCGGCTGGGCGTTGTATGATAGCCCCGAGCGGAGGCTGACGGCTCCTCCCAGCGCGGTGCGCGCTGGAGTGGTGGCCCGCAGAATGGGGCGGAGGTGAGTGATGGGCAGGCTGAGCGGCAAGGTCGCCTTGGTGACCGGGGGTGGCAGCGGGATCGGCAAGGGCATCGCCAAGGCCCTGGCCGGCGAGGGGTGCGCGGTGGTCCTCTCATCGCGCAACGCACAGCGGCTGGAGGCGGCCGCGGCCGACCTCCAGGCCGATGGCGGCACCGTAATGGCGTTCGCCGCCGACGTCACTGATGAGGCGCAGGTCAAGGCCCTGTTTGGGGCGACCATGCAGCGCTTCGGCCGCCTGGACATTCTGGTGAACAGCCCCGGCGCCTTTGACGGCGGCCCTATTGATCAGCTCTCGCTAGAGGCCTGGCAGCACGTCATCGACACCAACCTCACCGGCCCCTTCCTGTGCACCCGGGAGGCCTTTGCCATTATGAAGGAGGCCGGCGGCGGCCGAATCATCAACATCGGCAGCATCGCCGCACATCGCGCCCGGATGCATTCCGCGCCCTACACCGCCAGCAAGTTCGGCGTCTGGGGCCTAACGCAGAGCACCGCGCTAGACGGGCGCGAGTACGGGATCGCGGCGTCCTGCATTCAGCCGGGCAACACCCTCGTCGAGCGGCGCGGCGACCTGCACGCCCAGTCGGGCCGCGACGAGGGCCCCGAGCCGATGATCCCGGTGGAGGAGGTCGCCCGCGTGGCGCTGCTGATGGCCACCCTTCCGCCGGAGGCCAACCTGCTGGAAGCGACCATCCTGCCCGTGGCCCAGCCCTACGTCGGGCGCGGATGACGGCGCAGCCGACGTCCGACCGCGCCGGCACCGCCACGCCGGTCGTTCGTCGCCTGGCCCCGGCGGACCGTCAGGCCGTCCTGCGGATCGCCGCGGACACGGGGTTCTTTGGACAGCCAATCGAGGCGGTTCATGACGACAGGGCGCTCTTTTGCGACCTGTTGTACCGCTACTACGTCGACGTCGATCGCAGCCATGGCTGGGTGGCCGAGGAAGAGGACGGCGTGATCGGCTTTGTGGTGGGCACCGCCAACACGCGGGCCATGCACGCTCGCTGGGCGCGCGCCGCGTTGCCCGGCATCGTCTGGCGCGCGCTCACCGGTCGCTACCGGATACGTCGCGCGACTCTGCGGCGCCTGGCCGCGCAGGTCCTAGCGGCCCTGCGCGGCGAAGCGGCCTCGGTAGACGCGTCCGCCTACCCCGCCCACCTGCACCTGAACATCGTCGCCGGGCAGCGTGGCCGCGGCGTGGGGCGCCGCCTGCTAGAGACGTTCCTCGGCGCCCTGCGTGCCGAGGGGGTAGGCGGGGTCCACCTGCGCACCACCGACCAGAACCCGGCGGCCTGCCACCTGTTTGAGAGTCTGGGATTCCGCCTGCTGGACGAGCGTAGCGCCCGTGAGTGGGAGGGCCTGCTGCCGGGGCCCGTGCACCATCGCGTCTACGTGCTCACGCTATCGCCCACGCAGGCCTCGTCGGACGCCTCGATGCAGACACGGTAAGGAGCCATCATGCGTCACGTGCTGTCGAACCCCAATCCCCCGTCGATGCCGCGAGTCCTCTCCATGCGCGAGCGTGACGCGCTCACGCGCCAGTTGCTGGAGGAGCGCCTCGACACGCTCTTGCCCCTGGCCATGGCGGAGGCCGACGTAGACATGTGGCTGATCATCTGCCAGGAGGATGATCTCGACCCGGTCTTCCGCACCATGATCACCATGAATACCTGGTGCCCCATCCTGCAGATGCTCATCCTGGCGCGCAGGCCCGCGACGGGGCAGGTTGAGCGCATCAACCTATCCATGACCCGCACGCGCGGTCTTTATGTCGAACCCTGGGCCGGTCGCGGTGAGGCCGAGCAGTGGGCGGCCCTGGTGCGGACCATCTCTGACCGCGACCCGGCGCGCATCGCCATCAACACGGGATCCGTGCAGTGGGCTGCCGGCGGGCTGACGCACAACCTGTACACGCAGCTGGTGCAGCACCTGCCCGAGCGGTACGTCGAACGCCTGGTGTCTGCCGAGCCCGTGGCCACGCGCTGGCTGATGACGCTGTCGGACGCCGAGATCATCCAGTACGAGCACGTGGCTCAGGTCGCCCACGCCCTGTTGGCGGAGTGCTTTAGCAGGCGCGCCATCCTGCCCGGGGTCACCACCACCGACGACCTGGAGTGGTATTACTGGGAGCGTGCTGCCGGGCTCGGCCTGGAGATGGCCTTCAAGCCGTTCTTCAACATCGTGCGGCGCGCGCCCGCCCAGGCACTGCACGGTCCCGACGACCGCACCATCCGCCCCGGCGACCTGATCCACTCCGACGTCGGGGTGCGTTATTTGGGCCTCACTTCGGATCATCAAGAGTGGGCTTATGTGCGGCTCCCCGGTGAGAGCGATGCGCCGGCCGGGCTGCGCGGCCTGCTGGCCGAGGGGAACAGGCTTCAGGACGTCTATATGGGGTCGTTTGAGGCCGGGCTGAGCGGCAACGAGCTCCTCGGGCGCATCCTGGGCCGCGCGCGGGCCGCCGGGCTGCCCAACCCCAAGGTATACTCCCACTCGTTGGGTCACCTCTTGCACGAGCCGGGGCCCCTCATCGGGCTGCCCTGGGAACAGGTGCACTGCGCCGGCCGTGGGGACGTGCGGCTCGTGCCCAACTCGGCCTTTACCATGGAGCTCTCGGTGGCGGGCG
>JAAZBY010000388.1 GCA_012513595.1 Chloroflexota bacterium | reverse complement strand
GGGGACGGCGCGCACGCCATCCTCGGGGCGGCCTCCGCCGAGTGGGGCGCGGGGTGGCTGCTGGCGGAGAGGGTCGCCGCCGGGGCCGTCCTGGCCCTCGTGGTCGGCGCGGCGCTGGCCTGGGGCTGGCGGATGGTGCGCGGCCCGCGCGACCGGCGCGCCGCCGCCGGGCTGGCCGTGGCGCTGTGGGCGGCGCTGCCGCTGATCGCCTTTGCGCGGCCGGCCACGCCGGTGCACATCCACTACCTGGCCATGGCCCTGCCTGCCGGGGCGATGCTGGCCGCGTCGTTGCCGGCGGCGCTTGGCGCCGTGACGGCGCTTGGCGCGGGGCAGGCGCTTGGCGGGCGGACCGCGCGGGGCGCGGGGACCGCACTTGGCGCCGGGACGGCGCTTGGCGCCGGGACCGCGCTTGGCGCGGGGCAGGCGCTTGGCGCCGGGACGGCGCTTGGCGCCGGGACGGCGCTTGGCGCCGGGGCGGCGCTGGCCCAGGCGGCCCTCTCGGCCGCCCTGCTCGCCGCGCTGGGGGCGGGCGCCACGCCGGGGGGCCTGGGGCTGCCGCTGGGGCCGCAGATGCGCGCCGCGGGCGCGGCGCGGGCGTTGGCCGGCTCGGCCGTGCTCCTGGTGCCGGGGGATAACGCCACTTCCGACGAGTGGGCCGCGGTGTTGGGCATTCACTTCTGGGGGGTGCCGCACCGCCTGGTGGATGGCCGCCACGCCGCGCTCTTCCCCGCCGCCGATACGGCCCTGGTGGTGGCCCCGGGCGCCGAGGAGGGGCTGGCCACCTACGAGCGGTTCGGGGCCGTGGCGGGGATGCGCGAGGTGCCGGGCCGCGCCGGAGAGGCGCCGCTGCGGGTGGGGCTCGTGCGCGGCGGGGTGCGCCCCGCCCTGCGGCCGGCCCCGGCGCCGGCCCTGCTGGCCAACGGCGTCGAGATCCTCGGCTACGCGGTGGACGGCGCCGTCGCGCCGGGCGAGACGTTTACCTGGTGGGTGGGCTGGCGGGTGGCCGAGGAACGCTACGACCGGGCCCGCTCCTACCACGTCACCAACCAACTCCTGAGCGCGCGCGGCGAGCGGCTGGCCCAGGCCGATGCGGGCACCCTGCCGACCGCCGCCTGGGCCGTGGGTGACCTGGTGGTGCAGGCCTTTACGCTGAGCCTGCCGGCCGACGCCGCGCCCGGCCCCTATACCATGCGCGTGGGGATGTACACCTTCCCCGAGATCGAGGGCCAGCCGCTGCTCGACGCGGCCGGCCTCCCGCTCGCCGAGGGGGTCCTGTTAGGCCCGCTCGGGGCGCGCTAGGGCCCGCCTAGGCCGAGAGCACGTAGCCCCCCTCGCCCGCCGTGGCCCGCTGCCAGGCCTCGGGCTCGACGGCGAACCCCGCCCCGGGCAGGTCCGGCACGCTGAGCAGCCCGTCCTGCAAAGTCCAGCCGTCGTCGATGAGGCCCGGCATGGTGCAGGGGGCCGTCTCGAGCATGGCATAGTGGGGCACCGAGGCGGCAAAGTGGGCGTGATGAAAGCGCTCCACCAGGCTGCCCCAGCAGTGTGGCCCGCACTGCGCCCCCCAGGGGCGGATGCGCTCGGCGGTGGCCCGCCACCAGGAGAGCCCCAGGCCGCGAAAGTCGTGCTGCACGACGTCGATGAGCCCCTCACGCACCAGGTCAAAGTAGTAGACGGGCGGGTGGAACTCCCCATCGGCCACCAGGGTGGGGTAGCCGTTCTCGCGCAGGAAGGCCTTGAGCCGCTCGTTGGCCGGGCGATCCTCCGGGAAGGGTTCTTCGAACCAGTAGACGTTCGCCTCACGCGTGCGGCGCAGCAGGTCGATGGCGGTGTTGACGGTGTTGGCCATGTTGGCGTCGATCAGGACGCGGGCCGCCGGGCCGGCCGCCTCGCGCACCGTGTGGACGACCAGGGCATCCCGGGCCAACCCCTCCTCGGTCGGCATCCAGTAGCCGCCGCGGCCGACCTTGACCTTGAAGTGCCGGTGCCCGTGCTGCTGGCCGACGCGCACCTCCTCGTGGTAGAGGGCCACGGCCTCGGCATCGGTCATGCCGAGGTCGTCGATGTAGATGGAGCCGTCATAGACGGGCACCTGGCGTGAGCCGCCCGACCCCAGCAGGCGGTAGAGGGGGAGGCCGGCCAGGCGGGCGACGAGGTCCCAGAGGGGCAGGTCCACCGGGCGGCCCGCCTCAGTGGAGCCGTCGGGCAGGCCAAAGAGGGCCGCCAGCGGCAGGCCGAGGAGGCGCTCGGCCTCCTCACGCCCCAGGCGTGAGAAGCCCAACCCCTCCGCCCCGCCGGAGGTGACCAGGCGCACGAGTGGGTCGCGCACGGTATCGCCGTGCCCCGCGAGGAAGGCGGGGCCGACCATGCGCCCGTTGTACATCGAGCGGCGCGGCCGCCGCCCGACGAGGGTGCCCTTTTCGATGCGGACGATCCGTTCGTTGGCCAGGATGGTGGCGTCCAAGGCGTGCTCCTTCTGCTATCGCTTGCCGTGCGGGCGGGCCGGCCGGGTCCGCCCCAGTGTAGCGGTTCCGCCGCGCCGCGGCCAACGTCTGGGGGGAAGAGAAGAGGAAGAAGGACAGGATTTACGGGATTTACAGGATTGAAGAGATTGGGAAGCTTGCATGCGCCACATTCTGGAGGCCGGACAGGCACTCCAGCGGTCCCGATCCTGAGAATCCTGTCAATCCTGTAAATCCTGTTAATCCTGTCAATCCTGCATTCTTCTCTTCCCCGACTCACGGCAGGGGCTGCTTGACGGGGCCGGGCCGGCGCATATCCTAACGGCAGGCGCGAGGTGCCGGGCAGTGCCCGG
>JAAZBY010000387.1 GCA_012513595.1 Chloroflexota bacterium | reverse complement strand
CCTGCCCACGCTGGAGGAACTGGGCATCGGCCTGGTGCCCTTTAGCCCGCTGGGTAAAGGCTTTTTGACGGGCACGGTCACGCGCGACACGGCCTTTACGCCCGGGGACATTCGCACCACCATCCCGCGTTTCGAGGCCGAGGCGCTGGAGGCCAACCTGGCCCTGGTGGACGCGCTGCGCGCCATTGCGGAGCGCCTGGGGACCACGCCGGCCCGGCTCGCCCTGGCCTGGCTGCTGGCACAGAAACCGTGGATCGTGCCGATCCCCGGGACGCGCAGGCTGGAGCGCCTGGACGAAAACCTGGGCGCCGCTTCGCTGGCGCTGACGGCCGAGATCCTGGCTGAGATTCAGGCGGTCGCGGACCGCATCCCGATTCAGGGCGCGCGCTACTCCGAGTCCATGGAGCGCATGACGGGGCTGTAGCTGCGTTACGCGTTGGCGCGTTGGCGCGTTGGCGCGTGAGCGCCCGGAACGGGTCTGTCCAAAGACTGGCCCACGAGCCACTGAAGGCACCTTTTGTTCATACGTTCGCACGTTAAGCCATTCCGATGGCCACGTTCACACGTTCACACGTTCACACGGAGGATAACATGACAGAGGAACTGACCGCCGGACAGCGCGCCGTGGGCGACATCGCCCCGCACCTGGCCGAACTCACCGACGACGTCCTGTACGGCGATGTCTGGGAGCAGCCCGGCTTGTCCAAACGAGACCGGAGCCTGATCACGGTGGCGGCGCTCACTGCGCTTTACCGCACCAGCGAGCTGAAAAGCCACATCCGCATCGGGCTGCAAAACGGCCTCACAAAGGAAGAGATCGCCGAAGCGATCACGCACATGGCCTTCTACGCCGGCTGGCCCTGCGCCGTCAACGCCGTGCGCGTCGCACGCGAGGTGTTCGCCGAGCAGGCGTGAATGCCTGGGGCGCGTGCGCAAGCGATGTACCCATCGCCACCGATGTACCCATCGGCAGCGCCTTGTACTCCGCGTAGATGAATATGCGCCGCAGGCGGCTTTTGGGGCGCGCGTGCTGTACTCAGCGCCTTGTACTCCGCGTGTATCATAGCGCGCCGAGGGCGCCCCATCAGGCCGATTGCCAACCGCCGTTTGTCCTTATCCATAGCTCAAGCCAACAGCAAAGGAAGTCACAACATGAGCGCCAGTAGATCATCAGTACCTGGTAGCGGGAACCCGGTTCGCTTCTCGCGGCGCGAGTTCGTCCGCCGCCTGGCCTGGCTGGCCGCGGCCGCACCCGGCGCCGCAGCCGTCGCCTCCGCCCTGGGCTGCGGCACACCGGCCGTCCCAGAGACGCCGGCAGCCGCCACTCTGGTGACGCAAGCCACTGCACCCGCGACAGCGGCGGCAGCCGCTGCGGCTACATCCGCGCCGGTGGAGGCTGCGGTCATCGCAACCGAGGTGCCGACGAGCGCCCCGGCCGCAGCCGCGGCGGCAACCGGCGTGCCCACGGCGGCCGCCCCCACGTCCGCCCCTGCGGCCACCGGCACCGCGCTGCCCGCGCCCGCCGGCGTCGCCTACCTCGCCGTGGCCCGCGGCGCCAGCCCGGCTGCCATCACCCGCGCCGCGATTCAGGCTCTCGGCGGCATGGAGCGGTTCTGCCAGTCTGGCTATGACGTAATCATCAAGCCCAACATTTGCGTCGCCTACAACACGTTCGAGTACGCCGCCACTACGAACCCCGAGGTGGTCGCCACGCTGGTCGAGCTGTGCCTCGGCGCCGGCGCCAGCCGGGTGCGGGTCATGGACTATCCCTTTGGCGGAACGCCCGAGGAGGCTTACAGGGTCAGCGGCATCGCCGCGGCGGTTGAGGCCGTTGGCGGCGAAATGGAAGTCATGCAGGCGCTCAAGTACAAAGACGTGGAGATCCCGCAGGGAGTGGACCTCCAGCAGTGCGCCATGTATCAGGACGCCCTGGACGCCGACCTGCTGATCAACGTGCCCATCGCCAAGCACCACAGCATGGCCCGCCTGACGCTGGGCATGAAGAACCTGATGGGCCTGATCCAGAGTCGTCCGCAGATTCACGGGAGCTTCCGGCGGCGCCTTCCCGACATCGCCTCGGTCCTTGCCCCCGAGCTGACCGTCATCGATGCGGTACGCATTCTGGTGGCCCACGGCCCCACCGGCGGCAACCTGGATGACGTCCGCCTGACCAACACCATCATCGCCAGCCACGACATGGTGGCCGCCGACGCTTATGCCACGCGCCTGTTCGATATGAAGCCGGCAGACATACCCTATATCGAAGGGGGAGCCGAGCGGGGCCTCGGGACGCTGGACCTGGCCTCGGTGG
>JAAZBY010000386.1 GCA_012513595.1 Chloroflexota bacterium | reverse complement strand
TTCTACCGCCAGGCCGAGGCCAGCGCCCAGCCGCGCCTTTTGGAGGGGCGTGACGCCCCGTCCGGCCCGCCGGACCCCTGGCCCGGCGCAGACTGACCCCCGCATCGCCGCCGAACATCCATCTCACAATGACCGAGGAACCCGATGCCGCACCCGACCGAGCAACCGCTGTCACTGATCGAGACCCAGTTCCCCGTTGCCAGGCTCTCTGCCGAGGCCTACAAGGAGCGCATGTCGGTGGCGGGGCAGACCCTCACCGGCCTGGGCAAGTGGTGGGGGCGCAAGCCCCTCGTCCTGGTGCGCGCCGTCATCCTGGGCCTCCTGCTCCCCGCCACGGATGACCCCCGCGCCGACGGCGAGACGCTCCTCCGCCTCCTGACCATGGACGACGAGGGCCTGTGGCGCCGCAAGGACAAGGCCATCCCGCGGGCCGCGCTGCTGAGAGAGCTGCGCCGCATGCCCCCCTCGGTGCAGCGCCGCTACCTGGACCCGGCCGCCCCGCCCGAGCAGCCCGCCCTGCGGCGCCTGGCGGCGGAGGAAAGCCAGGCGCTGCAGCGGGCCGTGTTCGAGCGGCTCCCCTACTCGGAGCAGCTGCGCTATTGTTGCCGGCCGGAACAGGTGGCGGGCCCCTCGCCCGAGGCCTGGGCGGCGATCAACCGGCACCTGGGCACCCGGGCGACCGACCTGCCCGGGCTGGTGCAGGAACTGGGCGAGCGGCGCTGTGGGCGCCGTCCGCGGGTGGGCGATGCCTTTTGCGGGGGCGGCTCGGTCCCCTTTGAGGCGGCACGCCTGGGGTGTGACGCGTACGGCTCAGACCTGAACCCCGTGGCGGCGCTGCTCACCTGGGCGGCGCTGCACATCGTTGGCGGCGGGAAAGAAGCGGCCCGCGAGGTGGAAGAGGCCCAGGAAAAGGTCTTTCGCGCCCTGGATGCCCAGATGAGGGACTGGGGCATCGAGCACAACGAGCGGGGCTGGCGCGCCGACGCCTACCTCTACTGTGCCGAAGCCGTCTGCCCGGAGCCTGACTGCGGCTGGCGCGTGCCGCTGGCCCCCGCCTGGGTCATCGCCACGAAGACCAACGTCGTCGCCGAGCTGGTGCCCGACGAGGCGGCCCGCCGCTTTGAGATCGTCATCCGCGAGGGCGCCTCTCGGGAAGGGATGCGCCGGGCGCGGGCGGCGGGCACCGTGGGCGCCTCTCGCCTGGCCTGCCCGCACTGTGGGCGCTCCACCCCGATCGCCTCCCTCCGCCGCGACCTGCGCCCGTGGGAGGCCGCCGACCTGGTGCCGCGGCCCGACGACGTCTTCCAGGAGCGGCTCTACTGCATCCGCTGGGTGGAGACCTACTATGAGCGCTACCGCGGCGGGGAGGTGGTCGAGACGCTGACCGCCCAGCAGGCCAGGGCGCTGCCCGACTTTGGGGCGCTGCGGGCCGCCCGCGTGCTGCGCAGGCGCACCCGGCGGCACTACCTCGCCCCGACCCGCGCAGACCTGGAGCGCGAGGAGCGCGTCCTGGACCTTCTGCAAGAGCGCCTGGCCGACTGGCAAAAGCGGGGTTACCTCCCCTCGCGGCGCATCGAGCCGGGGGACGAAACGTCACGCCTTCACCGCGAGCGTGGCTGGACCCACTGGCATCACCTCTTCACCCCGAGGCAGCTGCTGACCTGTGGCACCCTGGCCAGGGCCGCGCAGGAGGGGCGCTGTGCCCGCGAGCTGCTGCCCCTGATCGGTCGGATGGCCAACGTGAACTCCAAACTGAGCCGTTGGCTCCCCCAGCAGGGGGGAGGCATAGGCGGGAACACGGAAGTGTACTACAACCAAGCCCTGAATCCGCTTTATGACTGGGCCGGTCGTACTGTGTCTACTCTAGCGACCGCGCGAGTTCGCTTTGACGCCGAACAGACCTCGGCTGGGTCGCGCGAAGCGACCGTCTCCGATGCGCGCTCCGTCGCGCGCACGCGTGATTTCTGGATCA
>JAAZBY010000385.1 GCA_012513595.1 Chloroflexota bacterium | reverse complement strand
GCCCAGCAGGGCGGCGTGCAGGCTCTCACGCACTTTCTGGGCCTGCTCGTCCAGCAGCTGCTGGGGAAGGTCTTCCCAGGCGAAGCGAAGGTCCCGCGTCATGGGCACAAAGCGCAGCCCGATGGCGCGCCCCTGAGAGAGGTACAGGGGCCCCGGGTAGCCATAGTTCCCGTCGGCCCGCAGGGAGGCGGCAATGGGATCGTGGGTGAGGTAGGAGGTCGTGATCACGTGCGGGATGGGTGTGCCCACCTGCGATCCGACGCGGCGGCTCTTGGCCAGGTGCGTCTCGACGAACGAGCGGTGCCGGCCGGCCAGCTTGCAGAAAGGATGCAGCGCCTTCACCACGCCGGCGCCCTGCGTCCAGCGGCTGCCCACGCCGCCGGCCAGGGTCACCACGGCCACCTCGCCGCGCTGCAACGCGTCCCACCCGGCCTGCCATACCGCCGCATCGGCCTCGTCGGTGGCGTCGCAGACGTCGCCGGGCCGCACGTCATGGATCTCGGTCGCGACGGGGAGCCGGTTTTGCGCCAAGCCGATGCGGCCAGTACGTAGGTCGTGCCGGATCTGCTCGTGTTGGGCGCGGTCAAAGCCGTGCCTAGCCAGCAGCTCGTCCAGCTGGGCGCCGCCCTGGCCCGCACCGTCTCCCCTGGGCAGGACGGCGTCGAACATCGTCTGCACCATGCCGGCCAGCTCCGGCCGCGTGCGGCAGGCCGTGCCGAACTGGTCCAGCTCGTGCCGCCGCGTGGGAGACAGGCTGTACTGCCCCTGCCGCAGGAGGTCCGGGACGATCAGCGCATAGTACCCGGAGGGGAGCAGCGCCTCCGCCCCCGCAAGCAGGTCCCCATAGGTGCCGCGCTCGTTGATGGAAAAGTCATAGACGACGGGTTCCATCGCAAAGGGCAGCGAGTGCTGCAGCCGCTCCTTGGTGGCCGCCATTAGCTCGGGCAGGCGCTCCTGCGCGGCGTCTTTCCGCCGCGGGTCAAAGATAAATCCCATGCCCCCGCCCGACATGCCGCCAAGCATCCAGAAGCCCCAAAAGCCAGCGCCAAAGTCAGCCCGCACCTTCCCGATCAGCGACTCGGTGTAGAGGTTGCTGGCCCATGGGATGATGGTCTGGATCGGCCCCGTAAAGTTCGCCGTGGTGGTACGACCGATCGCGGCGACATCACCGCGCTGCAGGTGCCCGACGATATCGTCCAGCAGCCGGCCGGCCTGGTGCCGCGCCTGCCACTCTGCCTCCGAACGGAGCAGGTACTTTTCGGTGACCATCTCCAGGATCGGCCCGACGTTCTGCGCCATGCCGCCGTGGACGAGCACGAGGCTGTCCTGCATGGCCTGGCGCGTCTCAGCGGTGACCTCGTCGAGGCCCAGGATGCGGTGCGTGGGCAGGAGGCGTCCGCGGCTGATGCCGTACTCTGGGTCGTCCTTGCCGGCGGACACGCCCTCGATGAGCTTGATCCCCGGCCACACGCCGCCCGAATCCTGCCAGCCGCCGCCCGACCCGCCCAGCCACTCGCCGAGGATGGCGCGGGCCGCCACCAGGCGCCGCTCGTGGTCCTCCAGGCCGCCGCTGAGGCTCCGCGTCTGCCCGGTGGCGCGCATGCACGCCGAGATCAGCGCCGCCAGCAGCGTCGTCGAGACGGCCAGGCGGGAGCCCCGCGGGATCCCGCGGACGTTGCCGACCAGTTCGAGCCCGCGGCCCGCGCCGACCACGCGGGCCAGCAGCTCCTCAAGCGGCTGGTGGGCCCCTTCGATCCCCGATGGAACCAGACCCGCGGCGATCACGGCGGCCTTAAGCAGGCCCAGGTAGTCGCGGGCAAAGTCGAACACCTCGGCGATGGAGGTGACGTCCGCCTTGGTGGCCAGGTCCACGCTGACGAGGCGGAGCACCGGTTCATCGATCACGCGCAGGTATGCCTCTACCGGCGGCGCGGGGTCCTCTCCCCGTCCGCGCACGGCCAGGTCGATGGAGACGTTGAGCACCCGCGCACACTCGGGGTAGTCCATGCCGAGGAAAAAGATGTCGCTCCAGCCAGAGTGGGAGAGGTCCATGCGCACCGGCGTGCGCTCACGCAGGAGCGGATAGAGGCCGGTGACCTCGTCGCGCCGCAGCAGCTCGCGTCGCACCCGCAAGGGGTGATCGGCCGGGTGGCCCATGCGGAACATCCACTGGTTCCCGCGCACCGAGCGCACGCTAAGACGAACCTGGTCGGCCAGGGTCTGGAAGGCCTGCTGATGGTACGCGTCGGCCAGGGCGCTCGAGAGGCCGTCCGACGGCCCGTGCGCTGCCTGAGCGGCCAGGAACTCCTCGATGGCCTCCTCAAAGCGCCGCTCCAGGAGGTGCGTATAGCCGGCGTAGGGGATGGACCCCGCCGCGGGCAGGCCGGGCTTGCCCGGCAGATGAAAGCGATGGATCGCATAGAGAAAAAAGGTGGCCCGGACGCGCTCATAAAGGTTGCCGCTCTGCCGACGGAAGGCATCCAGCGCCTCGCACTCGGCCAGGAGTTGCGCCGCGCTGGCCGACCGGCAGAAGCGCTCCAGGGGCAGGTTACGTACCTGCTCGTCGGCAG
>JAAZBY010000384.1 GCA_012513595.1 Chloroflexota bacterium | reverse complement strand
GGCGTCAGGCACGGGGCGCTCCGGAACGTCCCGCGGGAACCACGTCCCGCCGCGGGCCACCTGGCCAATCGCCTCGAGGACCGTCTCTGGGGACTCGGCCTTGGAGAGATACCCCGCCACGCCAAGGCCGCGCACCTCGCGCAGGCAGGCGGCGCGCGGGAAGCCGGTGTAGACGAGGATACGCGTGCTAGGGGAGCGTTCTCGCACCTGGCGCACCACCTCGGCGGTGGGTGGGCCGGGCAGGCCGTAGGCGAGGATCAGGAGGTCGGGCTGGAGTGCGGCGGCCTCGGCGATGGCGGCCTCGGCGCGCCTCACCTGGCCGACGACCTCGCAGGCCGGGCCGCGCTCCAGCAGGCGTCGGAGCCAGTCGAGGATCGGCGGGTGGTGGTCGGCGAGCAGCAGGCGGGTCGTGGTGGGCATGGTAGCTTGCTCCCGTGCAGGCCAGGTTGTGCCCGGGGGCTTGTTGCCGTTACCGTGGGTCTCTGTCTGAGTTCTATCAGCAGATGGGCAAGAGGTCAAGGGGGCAACGACCGGTCTTACCTCGTGTGGGGATGGTTGCGTGCCCGCCAGCCGGTTGGCGGGCGCGGCTGGGATGCTGCTAGCTTTTACGGCCGAGTCCACCCCTGGCGCCCCGCTGCGGCCGCCGCCAGGGCGCAGTCCGCAACGGGGCGACTCTGCCACGAACAAAGGGGGCCGTGCGGGCCAGCCGCGCCTGCCCCCAGCGGTGCTAGCCGAGCAGCCCGGCCTCGACGAGGATCGCGCGCAGCTCCTCGACCTTGGCCGGCTCGAGCGGGCGCAGGGGCAGGCGCGGCGAGCCGCCAGTGTAGCCGAGAAGGTCCAGCGCCGCCTTGAGCCCCGGGACGCCGTAGCCCGCCGTCACCGCGCGGCCCACCGGCATCAGCCGGAACTGGATGGCCTTGGCCTCGGCGAGGCGCCCCTGAGCGACCAGGTCGTAGATGGCCACACACTCCCGCGGGGCGACGTTGGCCAGCGCCAGAATGCCCCCCGTGGCCCCCACCTGCAGGCCGCTCAAGAAGGCTGGCGAGTTCCCCAGCAGGACGGAAAAGTCGCTCGGGCAGGCCCGTAGGAGCTCGATGATCTGGCCGATATCTCCGGCGGAGTCCTTGATCCCTACGATGTTCGGGTGCGTGGCGGCGCGCGCCACCGCTGCCACGGGGATGTTCAGGTGGGTGAACTTGGGCACGTTGTAGATCAGGATCGGGATCGGTGAGGCGTCGGCCACGGCGACATAGTGGGCGGCGAGCACCTCGGCGGTCAGGCTGCCGGGGAAGAAGGAGGGGTTCACGACCAGGGCCAGGTCGGCGCCGGCGTCGGCGCAGGCCTTGGTCAGGCGGATGGTCGCCTGGGTAGACTGGCGGCCGGTGCCGGCGATGACGGTCTTGCCGACGGCGGCCCGGCGGACGACCCCTACCGCCGTGGCGACTTCGTCATCGTCGAGGTGGGGGCTCTCGCCGTTCGAGCCGGCCACCACGTAGCCGTGCAGCCCCGTGGTGTTCCAGCGGGCGATGTTGGCGGCCAGGGCGGGCGCGTCGAGGGCGCCCCCGTCGGTAAAGGGCGTGGCGATGGGCGGGTATACACCGGTGACGGACATGGTTTCTCCCTGAGATAGTGGGGTGACGGCGCCGCCGATTGTCGGCGGGGTGGGAGGGCCTGTCAAGCAGGGTTAGCGGGCGGCTGCGGAAGGGCGGCGTGGCGGCCGCGCGTCTCGGGGATGCGCACCGTGACGCCAAGGGCCACCGCCGCCGCGAGCGTGGCCAGCGCGAAGAGCAGGGTGTAGCCGAGGCCCGGCCGCCAGCCGTTGGCGGCGTCGATCAGCGGCCCCATCAGGCGTGCCAGGGCGCTGGGCCCCGCCGTGGCCAGGTTGGCCAGGCCCAGATACTTGCCCGCCTCACCGGCGGGGACCAGGTCGGTGGCCCAGGCCCAGTTCACGCTGACAAAGACGCCCATGCCGAGCCCGACTACCGCCCCCAGAGCGCGGATCGAGCCGAGGGCGCGCGCCGCCAGGAGGCACCCCAGCCCGACGCCGACCAGCGCGCAGGCCGCCAGGCTGAGGCCGCGGCGCCCCCAGCGCTCCGACAGAATGCCGGCGGGCAGGGCGGCCACGGCCAGGGGGATGCCGATGCAGGTCATCAGGCTGCCCATGGCTGCGGCGGGGTCGCGCAGGGAGAGCGCATCGCGAAAGTAGTACAGGGCAAAAGACTGCACCAGGTAGGTGGCCAGGAGGAGCCAGAAGCGCGAGGTGAGCAGCCGGGCATAGGCGGGGTTCTCGCTGAGGCGCACTCCCAGCCGCCGGCGAAGCCCGGGGCCCACGCCGGCCGGGGCCGAGGCGCTCGGTGCCGCCGGGCTCGGCGCCGCGGCAGAGTGGCCCGGCCGGCGCCAGGCCGTCAGCCCGGCGCTGAGCAGCAAGAGTGCGCCGATCAGGGCCAGGTTCAGCTCGGCGCGCGGGCTGCTGCCGCCCATCAGCCGCCCGGTGACCGCCGCGGCCAGGACGATGCCGGCCATGTCCAGCAGGTTCTTGAGGCCCGAAACGGGGCCGCGATGCGGGGCGGGGACCTCGTCGGGGATGAGGGCGTTGGCCGGGCCCACCATCGCGTTGCTGGCTACCTGCAGGGCCAGGTACCAGAAGGCCAGCGCACCAAAGCCACCGGCGCCGGCCAACCCGGCCAGGCAGAGCGCCGAGGCCGCCGCACCGGCCAGGATCCAGGGGCGCCGCCGGCCGAGGCGGTGCCTGGTGGCGTCGCTCAGGGCTCCGGCCAGGGGTTGCACCCCCATGGCCACCAGGAGCCCCACGAAGGTCAACACCCCGAGACGGGTGTTCTTGGTTTCCTCGGAGCCGTAGGCCAGGAGCAGGATCGGCAGGACGATCGGGTGGAGCGAGTTCCACAGGAAAGAGGTGCCCAGGTAGACGGCGTCCAGCGCGACATAGCGCGCCCAGGGGGTGCGCGCCGTCACCGCTTTCCTCGCGTCGCGAGGGCCCTGCCCGGCCTGGCGCGGACCAACACCCCCTCGGCGCCGACGGGCCCGCGCGTTTCGGGGATGCGCAGCGTCTGGTAAAGCGCCGCCACCACCGCTGCGGCGGCCACCAGGAACACCAGCTGATAGCCGACGTTCTCGTGCCAGGCGTTGACCAGGTCGATCACCGGGCCCATAAGCCTGCCCAGCGCGCTGGTGCCCGCCGTGGTGAGGTTGGCCAGGCCCAGATACTTGCCGGCCTGGTCGAGCGGGGCGAGGTCAGTGGCCCAGGCCCAGTTGACGCTGACAAAGGTGCCCATGCCGACGCCGGCCAGCAGCCCGAGGGCCCGAATGGTCGCCACGCTGCGGGCCACCGACAGGAGCACCACACAGACAGCCAACAGCCCGCAGCCCACCAGGCTGAGGCCGCGGCGCCCCCAGCGCTCGGAGAGGATGCCGGCCGGTACGACCACCAAGGCCATCGGGATGCCGATGGCGAGCATCAGGTTGCTGACGGCCCCGGCCGGGTCCTCCAGGCGCAGGGCGTCCTGGATGTAGTACAGGCCGAAGGAGAGCAGGAGCGACGTAGCCAGGAGCAGCCAGAACCGCGAGGCCAGCAGCCGCCAGTAGCCGACGTGCTGGCGCAGGTCCACCTGCAGGAGCTCGCGCACCTCGCCGACGGAGCGCACGGCGGCCGCCGCCTCGGCGGGCCGTGCCGGTGCCCTGGCTAGGCGCGAGCCAAAGGTCGTCAGCAGCATGGTGCCGGCCAGGAGCCCGGCCGCCAGGAGCAGGCCGACGGGCGCGTCGGCCCCGGCGGTGCGGGCCAGGAAGCCGGCGCAGCAGGCCGCGCCGATGATGCCGGCCATGTCCAGCAGGTTGCGCAGGCCGATGGCCAGTCCGCGGCGCCCCTCGGGGAGGGCGTCGGGGATCAGGCCATGGCAGGGGCCGATCACGGCGTTGGAGGTGATCTGCAGGAGAAGATAGGCCGCGGCCAGCATCCAGAAGCTCGAGGCCACGTTCAGGAGCAGCAGGGAAGCGATGGCCGCCAGCGACCCATAGAGCACCCAAGGGCGCCGGCGGCCCAGCACGTGGCGGGTGCGGTCGCTCAGCGCGCCAGCCAGGGGCTGCACCACCATGCCGAGGATGTACCCGGCAAAGGTCAGGACACCCAGGCGCGTGTTCTTGGTCTGTTCTGAGCCGTAGTTGAGGAGCAGGAGCGGGAGGACGATGGGGTGCAGCATGTTCCACATGAACGAGGTGCCGAGGTAGACGGCGTTCAGCGACAGATACTGCAACCAGGAGCTGCGCAGCTGCACGAGTGGCCTCCTTGCCGCGGACTCGCCTCGCGTGCCTCATGCTCTCTACCGGCAGTATACCACGCTTTGCCGGGCAGGGAAGCGCTACTCCGGCCTGCGCGCGGGATCTCCGATGTGATCCCAAGCAGCCGGGCGCGTTGACCGCGCCCCTCGGCCGGCTATACTGCGGGGCGCAGAGCGCCAACTGACGTCAGAGAGGAGCCTCATGGCCGACCAGCCCAATATCCTAATGATCACGTCCGACCAGCAGCGCGGCGACTGGCTGCGCGTGGCCGGGCACCCACTGATCCAGACTCCCCACATCGACCACCTGGCCGACGAGGGGGTGACCTTTACGCGGGGCTACTCCGAGTGCCCCGTATGCATCCCGGCGCGCTACGTCATGATGACCGGCCTGCATCCGGAGACGATGCAGCTGCGGGCCAACAAGAACGTGCCCATGCCGATCACCGAGACGCTCCCCTACCTTCTGGGGCGGGCCGGCTACCAGACCCAGTCGGTGGGCAAGCTGCACTTTACCCCGCAGCGGGCCTGCTATGGGTTTGACAACACCATCGTGTGCGAAGCGGGGCGCATGCCCGGCGGGGACGACTATCACCGCTGGCTGCAGACTACGCCCTACGCCGGGCAGGAGCGCATGCACGGCCTGGGGAACAACATGGTCCAATCGCGGCGCAGCCTGGTGCCCGAGTCGCACCATGTGACTACCTGGACCGTGTCGGAGAGCCTCGACTACCTCGACCGGCGCGACCCGACGCGGCCGTTCTTCCTGTACACGTCGTTCACCAAGCCGCACTCGCCCTTTGACCCGCCCGCCCCGTTCGATACCATGTACGATCCCGACGACGTGCCCGACCCGTATGCGAGCGACATTGACCCGCAGGCGCTGCCGCCCTCACTGCGCGGCCTGCCCCAGACTTACGGGTGGGACCGGCTCAGCCCCGCCGAGGTCCGCCGCATCCGCGCCCACTACATGGGCGAGATCTCCCACGTCGACGCGCAAATCGGGCGTCTGCTCGGGGGCCTGGCCTGGCGCGGCCTTCTCGAGAACACTCTGGTCATCTTTACCGCCGATCACGGCGATATGATGGGGGACCGTGGGCTGTTCTTCAAGACGACCTTCTACGAGGGCTCCATGCGGGTGCCCTACATCATGTCACTGCCGCGCCGCTGGCGGAGCCGCGTCACCGGCGGCGTGGTGGATGCGCCGGTAGGCCTGATGGACCTGCTGCCGACGATCCTCGAGGCAGCGGGTGTGGAAGACACGCGCCCGCGCGACGGCGTGTCGCTCCTGGGCTTCGGCCGCGGCGAGGCGCCCTTTGAGCGGCGCGTGGTACACAGCGTGTACGGGTCTACCGAGCAGGACGTGCGCCACTGCGTGACAGACGGGGTTACCAAGTACATCTGGAACCGCCGCGGCGGCATGCAAGAGATGTACCGCCCGGCCGACGATCCGGGAGAGACGCGCAACCTGGCCGCCGACCCGGCCAACGCCGCTGAGCTAGCCTCCTGGCGCGCGACGCTGGTCGAGACGCTGCAGCGCGCGGGCGCCACCTACTGCCTGGACGGCGACGCGCTGGCCGCGCTGGAGGCCGAGATGCCTGGCGAGGCGGCACTGCGGGCGACGGACCGCTTCGGCCGGCGGCAGTTCTAGGGCCCGGTGCGGATGGCACACCCGCTGCGGATTGCATGAAAACTCTAATGGAAAACGACACGTTCTGGCGCAGGGGTGTGCTACAATACTAGTTGAAAGCCTCGCTCGTCTGCTCTTCCCCCCCTGAATCCCAGGGCAGCCGGGCGGGCCTTGGTCTGGAAGGCGGTCCCACTCGTGGGGCCGCCTTTCGGTACCTGGGCAGGTTCCCGTGTCTGCCGGCTGCCTTGCCGGTGGAGGCGCTTGTGCCCTCCGCCGACACTCCGCTATAATCGCCCCGCATCGTGCCTGTGGTTTCCGGTCCCCAGCGTGCCCTCAAGGGAGGTATTCGCCATGTCCTCGACCCTGGCCATCGATGGCGGGCAACCGCTCCGCAGCGCCCCGTACCCCTCCTGGCCCCAGTGGGGAGAAGAAGAGGAGCGCGCCCTCTTGGGCGTGCTGAGGTCCGGCGCCTGGTGGGCCCCCGAGGGAAGCCAGGTGAAGCGCCTCGAGCAAGAGTTCGCCGCCTACCACGATGCGCGCCACGGCGTGGCCGTCACCAACGGCAGCGCTGCGCTGGAAGTGTGCCTGCTCGCGGCTGGCCTGGGCTGGGGCGACGAAGTGATTACCACGCCCTACACCTTTATCGCCACCGCGAACAGCGCCCTCTTGGTCGGCGCCATTCCCCGCTTTGTCGACGTCTTGCCCGATACCTGGAACATGGACCCCGGCCAGACCGAGGCGGCCATTACCCCGCGCACCAAGGCAATCATGCCCGTGCACATCGGCGGTGAGCCGGCCGACATGGACGCCATCAACGCCATCGCCCAGCGGCACGGGCTGGTGGTGATCGAGGATGCCTGCCAGGCCCACGCGGCCACCTGGCAGGGGCGCAAGGTCGGCGCCATTGGTGACATGGGCTGCTTCTCCTTCCAGGCCTCCAAGAACATCACCGGTGGTGAGGGCGGCCTGATCCTCACCAACGATGACGCCTGGGCCGAGCGCTGCTGGTCGGTGGTCAACGTCGGGCGCCAGCGCCACGGCGAGTGGTATCACCACATTGCGTTGGCCTCCAACTTTCGCCTGTCGGAATGGGCCGGCGCCGTGCTTTCCTGCCAGTTGGGGCGCCTGGAAGAGCAGGCCGAACGCCGCAGCGCCAATGCCGCCTACCTTGCCGACGCCCTGCAGGAGGTCCCCGGGCTCAGCCCCGTCCCGGGCGACCCGCGGGTGACGCGCAACGCCTACCACCTGTTCAAGATCTGGTACGACCCGCGGCGCTTTGGCGGCCGCCCGGCCCGCGATTTTGCTGCCGCGATCCGCGCCGAGGGGGTCCCTATCACGGCCGGCTACGGGGCGCCGCTGAGCGCCGCACCGGTCGTCGTCGAGCGCACGCGCTACATCCGCAGCAAGCTGGGCCTGCCCCAGGAGGAGCCACAGCCCTGCCCGGTGGCCGTCGAAGTCTGTGACAGGGGGCTGTGGCTGCGCCAGAGCGCCCTCCTGGCCGAGACCGATGACATGGACGACGTCGTGCGTGCCGCGCTCAAGATCCAGAACGCCTGGCAGGGCTAGAGGAGGGGCAACATGACGGCCAAGCTGACGATCCCGGATCTGTGGGCGATGGCCGAGGCGGGCACGCCGCTCAGCATGATCACCTGCTACGACTATCCCTCGGCGCGGCTGATCGACGCGGCCGGCGTGGACATCGTGCTGGTGGGAGACTCGGTGGCCATGACGGTGTTGGGCTACCCCAACACCCTGCCCGCCACGATGGACATGATGGTGGTGTTCGCGGGAGCGGTGGCGCGCGGCTGCCAACGGGCCTTTGTCCTCGGGGACATGCCGTACATGTCCTACCAGACCTCCGTCCCGGAGGCGATCCGCAACGCCGGCCGCTTCATGGCCGAGGCCGGGGTTGACGGCGTCAAGCTCGAGGGCGGGCGCACCATGGTCGAGGCGGTGCGGGGCATCGTGAACGCCGGGATCCCGGTCATGGGGCATCTGGGGCTCACGCCGCAGAGCGCCTCGGCGATCGGCGGGTACCGGGTGCAGGGGCGCAGCGCCGAGGCGGCCCTGGCCCTCTTGGACGACGCCCTGGCCCTCGAGCGGGCTGGCGTGTTTGCCATTCTCCTGGAACTGGTGCCCGCGCGCGTAGCCGAGGTGATCACGGCCAAGGTCTCGGTGCCGACCATCTCAATCGGCAGCGGTGAGGGGTGCAGCGGCCACTGCCAGATCTACCACGACGCCATCGGCATGTTCGAGGCGTTCACCCCGCGGCACGCCAAACGGTACGCCGAGGTGGGCGCCACCCTGCGTGAGGCGCTGGGCTGCTTCAACCGCGAGATCAAGGAGCGAGCCTACCCGGGGCCCGAGCACTCGTTCCGGATCGGGGCAGATGAGCTGCGCGCCTTCCTCGCTGCCGCTGAAGAGCGCTGACCTCTGGCATCCACGAGTAGAAACGCCCGCCGGCGCCCCGCCGGCGGGCGCATATTTGCCAGCGCGTTGCGGCGCGCGGAGGGAAGGGACGCATGAACGATCTGGCCATCATCCGCGAGCGGCTGGCCCGCTCCCTGGCCGAGGCCCCCGCGCGCATGCGCGGCGAGGCCAGCGAAAGCCTGAGCACGGCCGTGGCTTATGCAAGCCTGGGCGGGGACGGCTCCTGGGCCGATATCGACTATGCCGATCGGCAGCGCTCGCACTGGGCGCCGGCGCTGCACCTGCGGCGCCTCCTGGAAATCCTCCAGGCTGCCCGTGCTGCGGGCCCCGGCTCGGCCGAGGCAAGCGACCGACTGAGCGCCGCGCGACGGGCCCTGGCCTACTGGCTGCAGCGTGACCCGCAGAGTGACAACTGGTGGCACAACGACATCGGCGCGCCTATGGTGATGGGCCAGATCCTGCTCGTCTTTGGTGACGACGTGCCGGCCGCCGCCAGGGCCGCCGGGATCGGCATCCTGGCCCGCGTGGAGATCGGCATGACCGGCCAGAACCGCGCCTGGCTGGCCACTATCGCCTTCATGCGGGCGCTCCTGACCGATGACGAGCCCCTGGCCCGCGCGGCGCTCGGCGAGATCCTCGGCGAGGTGCAGGTGACCACGTCTGCCGAGGGGATCCAGCCGGACTGGTCCTTCCATCAGCACGGCCCGCAGCTCTACCAGGGCAACTATGGGACCTCCTTCATCGAGACGATCGCCCCCTATGCCACTCTGCTCGAGGGCACGGCCCTGGCCATGAGCGCCGAGAAGATCGGTACCCTCTGCCAGATGCTCCTCGAGGGCACCAGTTGGATGGCCTGGGGCGACCTGATGGACTATCACGTGGTGGGCCGCTTTATCACCTGCCCGCAGCGCAGCCGGTGGGAGTCGCGCGACCTGGTGGCGGCCTGCCAGCACCTGGCGGCCGCCTCACCGGAGCATCGAGCCGCCCTCGGGGCCCTGCACGGGCGCCTGACGGGGACGCTGGCGGCTGGTGCCGGCGGCGCGCCGAGCGGTCACCGGCACTTCTGGCGGTCGGATTTTAGCGTGCACCGGCGGGCGGGCTTCTATGCCTCGATCCGCATGAGCAGCACGCGCACG
>JAAZBY010000383.1 GCA_012513595.1 Chloroflexota bacterium | reverse complement strand
GCGGCGGCCGCCCTGGCCATCGACACCTGCCGCTACTTCCCCAGCGTGGCCGAGCTGCGCGAGCTCGTCGTGCGCCTGCTGGTCACCGACCAGGCCCCCACCGCCGACGAGGCCTGGGGCGAGCTCATGCGGCACCTCCAGGAGGGCTACGGCGCCTGGAGGCCGCCCAAGTGGTCCCATGACCTGGTGCGCCAGGCCGCCGACACCCTCCAGTGGGATCACGGCGCCTTCGAGGCTGACCTGCGCAACCCCGTCGCCCGCCGCACCAACCGCGCCGCCTTCCTGCGCGTCTACCGAGCCCTTCTGGACCGGGCCGTGCACCGGGTGGCCGCCTCGTCGCACGCCCGGAGGCTGCAGGCGGCCCTGCCGAGCCTGGAGCCGGGGGAGCCGCTGGCGGAGTGGGAGCTGCAGGAGGCGTCGTGAGGGCCGAAATGCTTGTCGCATTCACTCCTCTACTGCGCTAAGATAGTCGAGGTCGACCCCAGCCGGTTCATGCCAGGTTCTTCTAGGTGCCGGCTGGGGGCCGTGCTGCCTGTTCACTCGCAGTCAGGGCGTGGTTGCGACTCGTCGTGCCAGTCATTCGTCGGAGGATAGAATCTTGGGTGAAGCCCTACCCGGAACCGACCACCTAGAGTCTGCCGGCTCGCGTAAGCGACACTCGGGCTACGGGATCGCCTCTTTCGTCATATCCCTCGTGGCGATACTCACGCTGGTGCTGTTCTTTGCTGCCGGCCTGGGCGTTCTCACGGCAGGCGCCTCCTCGGATAGCACGATGACCGCAGCCGGCGGGATGGCCCTGTTCGCGTTCTCCATCTGCGGCGCCCCTTTGGTGGGCATTGTCGGCATCGCTCTTGGCATCATGGGCATTCGCGACCGAGACAGGAAGAGGTCCTTCGCCGTCGTCGGCCTCGTCCTGAACTCGCTTATTGCAGTCGGGCTTATCGGGCTCTACCTCGCGTCGTTCCTCAGCACCGCCTTCCAGGCCGGCGAGGCCTTGGATGCTGCTACGCAGGATGAGCGATCGGCGGCAGTCACCACCGTGGAAGCGGAATCGACCGCGATCGCTCCTACGGAGCTGTCTGATCCTGGCACCAGGGCCAACCCTATCTCGGCCGGCAGCACGGCTATCTTCTACGTTTCCAGTGACCGAAAGGTGGCGCTCACCCTTCGCGAGTCTCTCTGGGGTGAAGCAGCCGAGGCAATCCGCAACGAGGACGAGGAGTACATCACCTACGGCGCCCATTCGGGGAACGTCCTGGTGCTTGCGCGGTTTGAGGCGTCTTACTTGAGTGGACCTGCCGACAGCACCTGGAGCATCAACCACTCCTCAGACTTCCAGCCGGAGATCCGTAACGTGCTGGATAGCGTCTTCTCCACCTCCTGGCGTGACGCTCTGCATGGAGTCATGTACCCGGGCGGCACGGTCAGCGGGTGGGTCTCCTTCCAGGTGCCAGACGGCACCGACCCCAGCGAGGTGCGGCTTCGTTACTCGCCCGGTTTCAGTTTCCTGGATCGACCCGAGATCTGGTTCTCCCTGGTGCCTGAGCCCGGCGCCGACTAGTGTGGAAGCAAGGGGCTGGCCCCTGGCGCCGGGCGAGCGAGCCTGCGGGCTGGCCGGTGCCTTTTCGTCTGCGCTTGTCACGTCCGCCTCTCTGAGGCGTTGATTGTTACAGAGGTGAAGTCCATGTCGGAGTTCCGCAGCACCACGCGCGACATCATCAAGCTCACGGAGCAGGTCTCCGGCTTCCCGGTGGTCGTACAGCCGGAGCCGCGGCTCTCGCTCCTAGGCGCCATGCGGGCGGCCCGCGGCAATCAGCCCGGCCACGTCGTGTTCTACAAGCCCTACATCGGCACCCAGCCCGACTACGTCATCTGCCACCAGTGCGGATACATCCTGCGCAAGTTCCTGGTGCCGCCTGCCGACATGGTGGACATGGGCCCCGACGAGCAGGGCCGTGCCGCCGTGCGCGCCCTGGTGGAGTCGGGTGGCATCGCCACAGGCGAGGAACAGATAGCGTCGCTGACCGACGGGCTGCTGTCCGGGGTCCTCACGCAGCTGCTCTCCGTGCCCGTTGGACTGCGCATCGCCGAGTGGCTGCACCAGGAATATCCGGACCTGCACGAGCTGCAGGTGGACTACGCCGAGCGCGAGATCCGGGAGGCCAAGGAGATCCTTCGGCGCAAGATAAGGGAAGTGTCTCCGCCGCCGATCTACTACGCTTCCGTGACCATGAACGCTGCCGTGGCGCTTCACTGGGCGGAGCTCCTGCGCCGTCCGGGCCTGGGTACCGGCTGGCCGGCGGAGAATGAGGCGAAGGCCAAGGAGCTGCTCGTGCTTTGGCATGACCTTCCCGAGGAGCCCGAGCACGACCGGGCTCTCATCGATCGCTGGGGCGAGGAGCTGGGCCTGCGGGACTGGTACTCCTGGGTGCCCTACCGGAGGCCTGCGTAATGGCACAACCGAAGAAGCCCGAGCCGCGCCGTCTGCTGCTCAACCTCTCGCCGGAGATGCGGAAACTGCTGTCCGACCGAGTACATTTCACCGGGGCCCCCGACGCCGGGGACCTGGAGGAGTACTTGCGGCACCTGGCCACCCAGCTGCCCGGTGCGGTTGATCGGGTCTCCGTTACCGGCGACCGGGCCAGTCTGTCCTGGGCCTTCTCCGGCGCGGCCCCGGAGGCCATCGATGCTGCCGTCGCCGCGCTCCAGCGAGGTGACGTGGTTGACGGCGTGGTGCTCATGGAGCTGCTGCTGAGCGACTCCCCCAGCGACACGACCATCCTCTACAACCTGGGCATGGCCTACAGCGACCTGGGGCTCCTGGAGCGCAGCATCTACCTGCAGCGACGCGCGGTCACCCTGGAGCCCCAACTGGCCAACGCCCGGGTGGCTCTCGGCGTGGCCCTCGCCCGCCAGGGCAAGACCGAGGAAGCGCTCAAAGAGCTGGAGCAGGCCGTCGCCGACGAGCCCGACAACGCGTACGCTCACCGCAACCTGGGGGCCCTGGCCGCCAAGGCCGGCCGCGTCGACGACGCCATCACGTACCTGCGCCGGGCGTCCGAGCTCAACCCCACCGACCAGCTGGCCTGGTATGGCTTGGCCCAGGCCCTGGAACAGAGTGGCGACGTGTCTGGCGCCGACGAGGCCTACATCCGCACCGTCGAGACCGACGAGTTCTCCCCGGTGGCCGAGTTGGCCCGCCAGGCCCGCTCCGCCATCGCCGCGAAGGAGTTTCAGGACACCGGGCACGGGGCCCCGCGTTTTGACGCCGTCATGTACTGCCTGGGGGCTCTGGAGAAGTTCGAGGGCATGTCCGACGCCGAGGTGCAGCAGGTGGGGGCCGAGGTGGCCATGCTCGGCACCAAGGGCATCGACGTGAACGATCCCACGCCCAAGTACAACCTGCGCAGCCTGCCCGGCGAGTCCAGCGGCCTGCGCCTGCTGTGCCTGGAGTACGTGGCCTTCAAGCGCGTCGCTCCCCAGCTCGACATCGGCTTCGACCTGTCGCGGGAGTACGAGGCGGCCCTGGCGTTGCACGGGCAGCGGAAGAGCAAGGAAAAGGAGTAGAGATGCTCTTTGAGGTAGGCCAATTCTGCACTCACGTCGAAGAAGACCTGGCCGGCCTGATAGATACTTTGCAGGAGCACACCGGGCGCGGTGGCGATAACGAACGGCTCGCCTGGCAGCGCTCCCTGCCCAAGCTCTCGATGGCCCTCAGCAACCCCAGCCTGGCCGGCTTCCACGTGCAGTTAGGCCAGCCCGGCGGCAGCATGGCCCTGGAGTACAATCTCCCGGCGTCGTCATCCTGGTGTGACGCCGTGCTGTTGGGACGGGGCCCTTCGCGTCCGACCGCGGTCATGGTGGAGCTCAAGGACTGGGACACCACCGGCGACCGGCCGCACACCCGGGAGGCTTTGATCACCCACCGGGGCAACGCGGTCTCCCACCCCTCTGACCAGGTGCGCGGCTACGTCGAGTACTGCCGCTACTTCCACAGCGAGGTCCTGGCCCAGAACGCTCAGGTGTCCGGCTGCGTCCTCTTCACCAGCGCGCGGGATCTCTCCGTCTACCGCGACGACCCCTACAAGGGCTTGGTGGCCGAGTACCCGGTATTCGCCTCCCCCCGGCCTCCCGCCCCGGACGACCTGTCCCGCTACCTAGCCGACAAGCTCCACCGCCCGGACGCGGAGTTCGCCCACCGGTTCGAGGGCGGCATCTACGCCCAGGACCGCCAGTTGGTCGCCCGCGTGGCGGAAGTGATGCTGGACGAGAGGAAGCCGGTGTTTGTCCTCCTGGACCAGCAGCGCACCGGCTACGAGCTGGCCCTGGCCAGCATCGACCGGGCCCTGGCCCAGGCCGATAGAGGGAAGTTGGTAGTGGTGATCGAGGGGCCGCCCGGCTCCGGGAAGTCGGTGCTGGCGGCCAAGCTCTGGGCCGCACTGGCGCACGACCTTCGCCTGCCCGGCAGCAAGGTCATGGCTACTACTTCTAGCGCCCAGAACACCAACTGGGAGGCCATCTTCGGTCGCCACGGTGGCCGATCCGCCCGGGGTATCATCGTCAAGGCCAATACGTACAACCCGGGCCTCAACCAGCCCTGGCTCAAGCGCCAGCGCAATGCCGGGCATCCAATCGACGTGAAAGACTGGCGTGACAACCTGGCCCTGTACTTCCAGGGCGGCCACAAGAACAAGCTTCCTGACAACTCCATGGCCGTTTCGGTGGTGGACGAGGCG
>JAAZBY010000043.1 GCA_012513595.1 Chloroflexota bacterium | reverse complement strand
GCTGCGCAAGGCGCAGCGGGCAAGTGCTCACCGCCGGGAGCCGCCCGCGTTGGCATCTCGGCATCCGCCCGCGGCCAGCAGCACCCCGAGCGCGATCGATATTAGCTTGGTGACGCGTGAATCGGACCGGCTGGTGACGACCAGCGGCACGCTGCCCCCCACCACCACCCCGGCCATCTCCCCCTTGCCAAAGTAGGTGATGGCCTTGGCCAGCAGGTTGCCCGCCTCGACGTCCGGGACGATGAGGATGTCCGCCTGGCCCAGGACCGGGCTGTGGATCCCCTTGATGCGCCCCGAATCCTCCGAGATGGCGTTGTCGAGGGCCAGCGGCCCGTCAACGATGCCGCCGTGGATTTGCCCACGCTCGGCCATTTTGGCGAGGATGGCTGCGTCGAGCGTGGTGGGGATCTTGGGGTTCACCAGCTCGGCCGCCGCCAGAATGGCCACCTTGGGCTCGGCGAGGCCCAGGCAGTGGGCCACGTCGATGGCGTTTTGAACGATCTCGACCTTCTGGGCCAGGTCCGGCGCCACTACGACGCCGGCGTCGGAGATGAGCAGCAGCCGACCATACCCGGGGACCTCATACACGGCCACGTGCGTGAAGAGCCTGCTCTCGCGCACGCCTGTCTCCCGGTCCAACGCCACGCGCATAAAGGCCGCCGTCTCGAGTGCGCCCTTCATCACGACCTGGACCTCGCCGGCGCGGGCCATCTCCATAGACAGCCGGGCGGCCTCCTCCCGGCTGCGGGCCTGGACCACGTCCAGGCCGTCCAGAGAGAGCCCCAGCGCCTCCGCCTCACGCCGCAGGCGGCCGGGCTCGTCGATCAGGACGCACTCGGCGATGTGCGCCCGGTGGGCCTCATGGGCGGCCTCCAGGGTCTCACGGTTGGCGGCCGCCACCACGGCCACACGCCGGGGACCTGCCCCGGCAGCTGCGTCTCGGAGCTCTTGGAACGTCCTGATCGGCATGGGGGGTGTCTCCTCGCCAGGGTGCCAGGCTCACCGGCCGATATCGACGAACACCCGGCTCCCTGCAGGGAACCGGGTGTAGAGTCCGTTGCCAAGGGCGCGGGCCGCTCAGCGCCGACCCGCCGTGGCAGGCGCGCGCTTGGCGGCCGCTTCTTCGGGGCTGAGCCCCTCACGCATGCAGCACTGCTTGTACTTTTTGCCGCTGCCACACGGACAGGGATCGTTGCGCCCGACCTTGGCCCCGCTGCGTGTGGGTTGCCGCTCGCTGCCGGCACTGCCCCCGCTGGCCCCGGCATATTGCACATTGCGCACCGGCAAGAGCGGGCGCCGGTGCTGCACCTGGGCGTTCAGGATCATCTGAGCCACGTCAGACTGGATCTCGCCCATCAGCTGCTCGAACATCACGAACGCCTCGCGCTTGTACTCGACCAGGGGGTTACGCTGGCCGATGGCGCGCAGGCCAATCCCCTCGCGGAGCTCGTCCAGCGCCGTCAGGTGGCGCACCCAGCGCCGGTCGATGGCGCCCAGCATCAGCATGATCTCCAGACTGCGCATGTCGTCCGCGCCGAGGGTCTCCTCACGAAGGTCGTAGCTCTCCTCGGCCAAGGCAATGACGTCGGCGCTGATCTCCTCAGGGCCCTTGCCCCGCCAGGCCGCCGGGGTGTGGCCCGCGGGCACGTGGATCATGCGGTCCACCTGGGCATGGAGCGCATCGAGGTCCCAGTCGCGTTCGTCATCGGTCGAGGTGTAGGAGGCCACCAGCTCGCGCAGCTTGTCCTGGAGGATGTCCTCGACGATGGGCCGGGGGTCCGCCTCAGAAAGAATGAGGCGGCGCTGCTCATAGATCACCTGGCGCTGCTGGTTAACGACGTCGTCGTACTCGAGGAGGTGCTTGCGCAGGTCAAAGTTATGTCCCTCGACGCGCGTCTGGGCACCCTCGAGAGACTTGGTGACCAGGTCGTGCTCGATGGGCGTGTCCTCGTCGACGCCGAAACGGTCCATAATACGCCCCAGCGAGGCGCCACCGAAACGCCGCATCAGGTCGTCTTCCAGCGAGACGTAGAGACGCGAGGACCCGGGGTCGCCCATACGGCCGGCGCGCCCGCGCAGCTGGTTATCAATACGCCGCGCCTCGTAGCGCTCGGTGCCCAGCACGTGGAGGCCGCCGGCAGCCAGGACGATCGCGCGCTCGCGCGCGCACTGTTCCTCGGCGCGAGCCAGTGCCTCTTGCCACACCTCCGGCTCGATCTCCTGAAGGTCCTGCCCCCGGCGACGGAGATCGTCGCGGGCCAGCCCCTCGGGGTTGCCGCCCAGCAGAATGTCAACCCCACGGCCGGCCATGTTCGTGGCGATGGTCACCGTGCCAGGGCGCCCCGCCTGGGCGATCACCTGGGCCTCGCGCTCGTGCTGCTTGGCGTTCAACACCTGGTGGGGGATGCCCATGCGCGTCAGCCGCTGGGAGATCATTTCGGACGTCTCGATCGCCAGGGTACCGACGAGGACTGGCTGCTGCTGTTCGTGGCGCTCTTTGATCTCGGCCAGGGCCGCGCGGAACTTGGCCTCGGAGTCCCGATAGACGACGTCCGCATAGTCCTTGCGGATCATCGGCCGATGGGTGGGGATGGCCACCACATCGAGGTTGTAGATCAGGTGGAACTCTTCCGCCTCGGTGGCGGCGGTTCCCGTCATGCCGCCCAGGCGCCGGTACATGCGAAAGTAGTTCTGGAAGGTGATCGTCGCCAGGGTGAGGCTCTCGCGCCGCACCTGGACCCCTTCCTTGGCCTCGATGGCCTGGTGCAGCCCGTCAGAATAGCGCCGCCCGTACATCATGCGGCCGGTAAACTCGTCGACGATGATCACCTCACCGCCGTCGTCCACCACATAGTCGCGGTCCTTGGTGAACAGCGCCTTGGCCTTCAGGGCGTTCTCCAGGTAGGGGGTCAGCTCCGAGTGCTCGGGAGCGTACAGGTTGTCGATCCCCAGGGCCCGCTCGACCTTGTTGATCCCCTCGTCGGTGATGGTGACCACGCGCAGCTTCTCGTCGACGGTATAGTCCTGTTCTCGGCGCAGGTTGCGAACCAGGGCGGCAAAGCGCCGGTACTCACTGGTCGACTCTTCCGCTTGCCCTGAGATGATCAGGGGGGTGCGGGCTTCGTCGATGAGGATGTTGTCCACCTCGTCGACGATGGCAAAGTACAGCTCGCGCTGCACGCACTCGCGCAGGTTGAGCACCATGTTGTCGCGCAGATAGTCAAACCCGAACTCGTTGTTGGTGCCGTAGACGATATCGGCGCGGTAGGCCTCTGCGCGGCTGCAGGGCCGCAGGTACTGGTACCGGTCATCCGCCGTGGAGTATTGTGGGTCAAAGAGGAACGAGCTCAGGGCCGGGTTCTCCCCCATCGACTGCACTACGCCGACGGTAAGCCCCAACAGGTGGTAGATCGGGCCCATCCACTGGGCGCCACGCTTGGACAGGTAGTCGTTGGGAGTGACCAGGTGCACGCCGCGCCCCGTCAGGGCGTTCAGGTAGAGCGGGAGGGTCGCCACGAGGGTCTTGCCCTCACCGGTCTTCATCTCGGCGATGCGCCCCTGGTGCAGCACGATGCCGCCGATCATCTGGACGTCAAAGTGGCGCAGGCCGACAGTGCGGACCGAGGCCTCGCGCACCGCGGCAAAAGCCTGCGGCAGGATCTCGTCCAGCACGCCGCGCTCGGCCTTGTCCAGGCCGTCACGGGTGCGTTCGAGCTCGGCACGCAGCGCGCGCCGCTGGTTCGCGTCGCTCTCGCGGTCCAGCCGATCAGTCAGCTCGGCGATCCTGTCGTGTGCCTCTTGGGTGACCTCGGAGAGCCTGGCACGGAACTCGCCCGTCAGCCGGCGCAGCCCGGCATCGTCGAGGCGCTGCATCTCGGGCTCGAGGGCGCTGATCTGGTCTACTAGAGGCTGAAGCCGCTGGACCTCGCGCGCTTGCGAGTCACCGAACAGCTTTTTGAGTATGTTCTTCAACATCGGCAGGGTGCTCTCCACGAGTGGTTAGTAGACTCATTATAGCGGAACGGCCGCGATCAGGCGATTCACGCCGCGGGGCATCGCGGGCCGCTGCACCTAGTGCCCGGCGTCATACTCGCTGAGGGTGCGCCCCACCGAGCGGCCGCGATGTACCGACTCGATGATGCTGGCCAGCCAGTGCCCCAGGTGGATCACCTTCATGTTGGGCAGGCGCTTGGCCGGCGTGATGGGCGTGCTGTTGGTGCAGACGATCTCGGTAAAGTTGCCCTCGGCCATCCGCTCGGCGGCCCCCTCGGAGAAACTGGCGTGCACAAAGGAGGCATACACGTCTTTGGCGCCCGCCTCGCGCAGGATGCGCGAAGCGCCGGCCATGGTGCCGCCGCGATCCACCTCGTCATCCACGATGAGGACGTTGCAGCCGGCCACGTCGCCGATCACGGCCAGGCTCTCGGTGGATGTGCCGGTGCGGCGCTTTTCCACAAAGGCCACCGGCGCATCCAGTGCCTGGGCGATGTTGCGGGCCTTCTTGGCAAAGCCCAGGTCCGCAGCAACCACTACCAGATTGGGGATCCTCTTCTCCAGAAAGTAGCGACTGAGCAGCGGCATGGCTGAGAGCTCGTCGCCGGGAATGTCAAAGAAGGCCTGGATCTGGCCGGCGTGGAGGTCCACAGCCATGAAGCGATCCGCTCCCGCCACGCCGATCATGCTGGCGACCAGCTTGGCGGTGATGGGCACCCGCGGCATGTCCTTCTTGTCGCTGCGCGCGTAGGAAAAGTACGGAATCACGACGGTGATGCGCCCCGCCGAGGCGCGGCGCACCGTGTCGATCAGGATCAGCAGCTCCATCAGGTTATAGTGCACCGGGGAGCAGGTCGGCTGAACGATAAAGACGTCCCGCGAGCGGACCGACTCCAGGAGCTGCACAAAGATGTTCTCGTTGGGGAATACGGTGATGTGGGTCGGCAAGAGCGGCACGCCCAGAGCATCCGATATCTCCTGGCTCAGTTCGGGATTACCAGAACCGCCGACGATGGCCAGCTCTCCGTACAGCGTGACGCCTCGTTCCATTAGTACAGTCCCCCTTCTCAACGATCGCACATGCTGGCCGGAGACGGGCCGCAAGACGCACGCGTCCGGCCGTGCCGGGCCAGGCTCGCACGATCGGGCGCGCCGTCGGCAGAGCGCCACGCGGCAACTCCCCGAACGACCAGCGACGCCCCCATGGTAGCCCGTGAGGAGGTATTTGTCTAGGTTGGCCTCCATGAGAAAAGCCCTCCGCGCTCTCGGCGGAGGGCCTGGTGATCAGAGGTAGCGAGCATACGCTCTACATGGGCAGCGTTCTGCCCTGCAGATAGTAGCCCACGCCCCACTTGGTGCGGATGAGGCGCGGCTTGCGGGGATCCTGTTCCAGTTTCCTGCGCAGGTGAGAGACGTACAGGCGCAGCGACCCCGGGCTAACCGTGCGGTCCAGCCCCCAGATGTGCGTGCACAGCTCATCGTTAGGCACCACTTCGCCCTCAGACTGGGCCAGGCGAGAGAGCAGGCGGTACTCGGTCGGCGTCAGGCGCACCTCCCGCCCGTCCACGGTGGCCGCGCAGGCGATAGCGTCCACCACGACCTCTTCGGGCGCTGGCCGACGTTGGGCCAGGCCCCACTGCCAGTGCCGGCGGAGGTGTGCCTCCACCCTGGCCAGCAGCTCTGCCTGGCCGAACGGCTCAGTGAGGCAGCCATCGGCGCCCAGGCGCAAAGCACGTACGATGCCAGCCTCATCCACACTCGACAGTACCAGAAGGAGCGGCACGTCCAGGTCGCCAACCGCCCGGATGGCCTGGGCGGCCTCATCCGTCAAGCTGCTAGCGAGCACTACCATGCCCACGGGATCATCGGGCGCCTCAGCAACCGCTATAAGGCTGGCCAACGTGCTGCACTCGGTGACCCTGTATCCCCCATTCCTCAGCAGCGCGCTGATGCGCGGCCCCACCGCCTGATCGGGCGACAACACGGCAATATGAGCACCCATGCGTCTTCCGTCCCCCCTAGGCGACTGGCGCATAGATGCAGATGATGTCCACGGGAGTGCGCCTGCCCGCCTATGGGGACTTTACCATGGAGAAGTATACGCTGAGTTAATGGCGGATTACGGTCCGGTTACATGGCAGGCGACACCGGGAGGCACCGCCCTGGCAGGCCCGCCAGAGTCGGCTAGGCGAGGGCGCTGGGCGCCGTACCCAGGAAGCTGTAGCCCAGGCCGTGGTGCGTACGGATATACGCAGGGTGGCTGGGGTCCCTCTCCAAACGCTCGCGCAAGTAACGCACATAGAGGGCCAGATAGCCGCGCTCGCCCTCGTAACCCTCTCCCCACACCTCCTCAAGCAGCCGCGCGTGCGGAACGATGGTTCCCTGGTGCCTCACGAGGTGGGCCAGCAGCTGATACTGCTTGGGGCTCAGAGAGAGCTCCTCGCCGTCACGCCGCACGCGGCCGTGCTCCAGGTCGATCTCCAGGAAGCCGTCCTGGAAGCCCACCAGCCCGCGCGCGCCGCTGCGGCGCAACTTGGCATCTACGCGCGCCTTGAGCTCGGCAAGGCTGAACGGCTTGGTGAGATAGTCATCGGCCCCGAGAGATAGGCCCCGCAGAACGTCAACCTCGCCGGTCCGCGCCGTTAGGAAGATGATGGGGGCATCCGTCACGGCGCGCAGGCGATCACAGACGGCAAAGCCATCCAGCCCCGGCATGTTCACATCGAGGATGGCCAGCGCCGGGCGCGCCTGGCGCGCGCGTTCCAGCGCCTGGTGGCCGTCCTCGGCAAGAATGACCTCGTGACCGTCCCCTTCGAGGACGGCCTTGAGCACGCGAAGCAGGCGCGTGTTGTCGTCGGCGATCAGGATGCGCGCCCCTGGCGCCGCGACGCTGTGGCCCTTGCACGTCACGATAGCCGAATCTCCGTCACCTCTGCGTACTCGGCGTCCAGAACCAAGAGCCGGCCGCGCAGCAGCGCCCCCTCGCCCACCAGGAGCTTGACCACCTCCTGCACCTGCCACGCCGCGACCATCATTGGCGTGGCGGCCGGGTTCCCGAGCCCGGTCTCCACCCCGCGGGCCGGCACGTGGGCGCCGGAGTAGAGCGCTTCCAGCCCCGGGTCACCCGGCAGGATGGTCATCACCTGGCCGCTGTACCCGCCGATGGCCCCGTGCACCATGGGCAGCCCGAGAGCGCGTGCGGCGCGCGCCAGGACGAGTCGATCGGGGATGGTGTCCAGCGCGTCGACGACGACCTCGGCGCCCTCCAGGAGCGCCGCGGCGTTCCCCGGAACCAGGCGCTCCACGTGCACGGTGGTCGTGACGGCGCCATTCACCGCGCGAACGCGCTCTGCCAGGCAGGGGGCCTTATGGCGGCCGACGGTATGCTCCAGGCAGCCGAGCTGGCGGTTCAGGTTGCTTTCCTCAAAGCAGTCGGAGTCGATGAGGATGAGGTGCCCGACCCCCATACGGGCCAGCCCCTCGATGACCCAGCCCCCCAGCCCGCCACATCCGACAACTGCGACAGTGGCGCGCAGCAGCCGCGCCTGCCCGGCCATCTGGATGGTGCCCAGGTTGCGTTCGTAGCGTAGCGGCGCCACCCCTGAGACGAGTGCCTGCCACTCGACCTCGCCCACCCCGCAGCCAAACTCGCGAGCGAAGGCTCGCGCTTGGGCCAGGGATAGGGTCGCGTGCGCGGCGCCAGCGGATAGCTGCGCGGCGGAGAGGGCCCGCAGGGCCTCCGCCAGCGCAGGGGTACTGGTCAAGCCGTCAGGCAATGGGGGCATAATCCCTGGCCTCCTCCTCCCCGCGGAGCACCCGTAACGCCCCCTGCGCCAGGCAGAGCATCTCGTTCTCCCCGGGGAACAGAAAGAGCGGCGCGATCCACTCCGTGCGCTCGCGGATCCAGCCGGTCAGCAGGCGGGAGTGGGCCAGGCCACCCGTCAGGGCGATGGCATCGACGCGCCCGAACAGGACGGTGGCCATCAGGCCGATCTCCTTGGCCACCTGAAAGGCCATCGCCTCATAGATCAGCCGGGCGTGCGCATCGCCCGCGGCGATGCGGCGTTCGACCTCCTGCGCGTCGTTGGTGCCCAGGTGCGCCAACAGCCCACCGTGGCGCGTCACCAAAGCGAACATCTCGGCATAGCTGTACTGGCCCAAGAAGGCCATGCGCATGACGTCCCCCACCGGCAGGCCTCCGGCGCGCTCCGGTGAAAACGGGCCGGTGCCGTCCAAGGCCTGGTTGACGTCTACCATGCGGCCCTGACGATGCGCACTGACCGAGATCCCGCCGCCCATGTGCGCCACCACCAGGTTCGTGCGCTCGTATGGCCGGCCAAGCGCTGCAGCGGCGCGCCGCGCGGTGGCCTTGAGGTTCAGAGCGTGAGACAGACTGCGCCGCTCGATGCCCGGCAAACCGGCCACCCGCGACAGGGGCTCGAACTCGTCGACGCTGACCGGGTCCACCACGTAGGCCGCCACCCCATAGCGGCGGGCCAGCTCATCGGCCACGATCGCGCCCAGGTTGGCGGCGTGCTCGCGCGAGTGCATGTCCGCAGCGTCGGCCAGCATGAGGGCGTTGATGGCGTAGGTGCCGCTGGGCACCGGTCGCAGCATTCCGCCCCGGCCGACGACGGCGTCGTAGGCCACGTCGCGCAGCCCGGCGGCGGCCAGTGCATCGAGGACCGCCTGGCGACGCAGGGGCAGCTCTGCCAGGACGTGGCCCAGCGCGTCCAGCGCCTCCTTGGCATGCGCGAGGGTGGCCCCGTAGCGCTCGGCCTCGTCCTCAAACACTGCGAGGCGCGTACTCGTGGAGCCCGGGTTGATGATCAGCGTCCGGTACATGCTGCTCCATCGCCAGGCGTGCCCTGGCGCACGGCTGCGGCGCCTTCTACTCGCCCTGGCAGACGGGGCAGACGTGGGTCCCCCGGCCGGCGACTACCTCGCGCGTGATGGCCGCCCCGCAGCGCGGGCAGGGCTGCCCGGCGCGTCCATAGACGGCCAGGCCGTCCTGGTTGCTGCCCGGGGCGTTGAAGGCGTCGCGATAATCGCGCAGGGTGGTGCCCCGCGCCGCGATGGCCCTCCGTAGCACCGCGCGCATGGCGTCGTGTAGCCTGGCCGACTCTTCCTCCGCCAGCGTGGACCCGCGCCGCCGTGGGTGCAGCCTGGCCTGCCACAGCGCCTCGTCGACGTAGATGTTGCCCAGCCCGGCCAGAAAGGCCTGGTCGAGCAGGAGGTCCTTCAGCCGGCGACGCCGCGCATGCACCAGCGCGTGGAACCGCGCGGCGGTCAGGCCGGGGTCGAGGGGCTCCGGGCCCAGAGTGCCGAGCACCTCGGCCGGGTCCGCCACGAGCCAGAAGCGCCCGAACTTGCGCACGTCGCGATAGCAGAGTGCCGCGCCCGAGGTAAAGCGCAGCATCAGGTGCGCGTGCGGATCATCGCACGCCACGGCCGGCGCAGACGTGTGCCACCCGGCACACAGTAGCTGGCCGGTCATGCGCAGGTGGATGATCAGAGTGTCGGCACTCAGACCAAAGACCAGATACTTGCCGCGGCGCCCCACCGAGAGGATCGTCTGCCCCAGGAGACGGGTGCGGAACTCGTCCACCGACGGGCTGGCCACGATGCGCTCCCAGCGCACCGCGACGTCGGCCACCTGCTGCCCCACAAGGGTCTGCCGCAGGCCACGCGCGATCGTCTCAACCTCGGGGAGCTCCGGCATCTATGGCCTGCCAGCAGGCGTCGTGGTGGCCTGGGCACGCGGACGCGGCTCCAGGCCGAGGCTGCCGCGCCACAGGTCCTCGAGCCGGTCAAGCCCAAAGCCGAAGGCCTCGCGCAGGGCGTCGTCCTGGCGGACCCCTTCGGCAAAGACGCCCAGCAGCGTGCGCATCTTGCCTCGGCCGAACTCCTCGAGAACATAGTGCACCACGCTGTAGGCCTGGCCGTAGAAAAGGTCCACGTCCTCAGCCTGGCCCGAGTAGCTGGTCATCGAGCGCAGCGAAATGAGTTGGTCGCGCTTGACGGCCTGTTCCAAGGCCTGGCGGTTGGCGTCCGGCAGGGCTCCCTCGGCATACATCGCCAGCCCCTCATCGAGCCAGCGGGGCAACCCCGTGAAGGGGTTGGCCGTCGCGGCGCCGACGATGATGTGGCTCAGCTCGTGGGCGAGAATCTCCTGTGCGTCGCGGTGCGTGCCGAGCAGGAGGAGGGTATGGTCGTCGACGGCCACCCCGAGGGTCAACACGCGGTCGTCGTAGGCGGCGCTGCGACGCGTCAGCGCCAGAGACATATCTCGCGCGCTCTCATATGCGTAGACGCGCACACGCCCGCCGGCGGGCACCCCCGTGTCCTGCTCAAGGCCGCGAATGGTTGCCTCGCCCGCCTCGGCGAGGGCCTGGCCCCGCTTTGCCGCGCCATAGTAGTACAGGTCCACCCGCTCACCGCTCAGAACCTGCCAGTCGAACCGCGGATCGGTGTACTCGAAGGTCTGGGTGGCGCTGGTGGCGGTAGAACCATCGCTCGCCGTACACTCCCACCAGTACTGG
>JAAZBY010000382.1 GCA_012513595.1 Chloroflexota bacterium | reverse complement strand
GTGAGGGCCCGATCCAGCTCGCCGCGCCCCAGAACCTTCACCAGGCTTTCCTGGCTCTTGACCAGCCCGACCTGTGCCAGGACCTGGCCATCCACCACCGTTCCGGGTGCAAAGCGGGACAGTTCCTCAACGTTCACCACCTCGTACTCGATGCGGTTAAAGTTGGTAAAGCCCCTGCGGAACGGCAGCCGGCGCACCAACGGTAGCTGCCCACCCTCGTGGTACAGGCGCCCACCGCGGCCGCTGCGCGCGTTCTGCCCCTTCGTGCCATAGCCCGCCGTCTTGCCCTGGCCGGCGGCGATACCGCGCCCGACGCGCTTGCGGGGACGCTTGGCCCCGTCCGGCTGGCGCAGGTTATGCGTCTTCATGGTGCCACCTCTTCGACCTCAACCAGGTGGCTGACACTGGCCACCATGCCGCGCACCTCGGGCCTGTCGTCGTGTTCGACCGAGTCACCCAGGCGCCGCAGCCCAAGGGTGCGGATGGTGCGCTTCTGTCGCTCGGTACGACCGATCGCGCTGCGAACATAGGTGATACGGATCTTCTTAGGCATCTGCCGTCGCCCTCCATGGCGGCAGGAGTTCCGACACGTCCTTGCCGCGCCGGCGCGCCTCCGCCTTGACGTCCTTCAGCTGCCGCAACGCCTCGAAGGTGGCCCATACCACGTTAAAGATGTTGTCGCTGCCCAACGACTTGGACAGGACGTCGCGCAGGCCCACCGCCTCGAGCACGGCGCGCACGCCGCCGCCGGCGATCACACCCGTACCGGGCGAGGCAGGTTTGATCAGCACCTTGGCGGCGCTGTACTTCATCAACACTTCGTGAGGGATCGTCGTCCCGGCCAGGGGGATCTCGACCATGCCTCGCTTGGCGCGATCGACGCCCTTGCGGATTGCCGCAGGCACCTCACGTGCCTTGCCGACGCCCACGCCGACCCGGCCGTTGCCGTCACCCACCACCACAATGGCCCGGAAGCCAAACCGTCGGCCACCCCTCACCACTTTGGCCACACGACTGATATGGACGACGCGTTCGATGAGCTCTTCGCCCTCAGCCGGCCGCTCTCGTTCGTCCCTTCTTGCCATGCATCTCTCCTCGTATTGCAGCGGCCAGTGTGCCGCCGGGCCAGCAGAGGCCACCACATCCTCAACGCCGGCAGGGGCTAAAACTCCAGCCCGCCCTCCCGCGCACCTTCCGCCAACTCCTTCACGCGTCCATGGTACCGGTAGCCGCCCCGGTCAAAGACGACCGTGGTGACCCCCTTGGCCAGGGCGCGCTCAGCGAGCACCTTGCCAACGATGCGCGCCTTCTCGCTCTTCTTGCAGCCATCGCACAGGCCCGCCACTTCCTTCTCCAGCGTGGACGCCGAGATAAGCGTGCAGCCGACGCTGTCGTCGATGATCTGCGCGTACGTGTGATGCAGGCTGCGGAACACATTCAGCCGGGGCCGTTCCGGGGTCCCAGTGACCCGGGTGCGCACGCTGCGGTGGCGCCGGATACGTGCCTCCCGAACTTGCTTTGCTTTCTTCATTACCGGATACCCGCCTTTCCAGCCTTCCGCCGAATCACTTCGCCCTCGTAGGCAATGCCGCTGCCCTTGTAAGGCTCCGGCTTGCGTACGGCGCGGATCCGCGCGGCGATCTCGCCGACGAGCTCCTTGTCGTTGCCCTCGACGATGATGGTGCGGCCGCCGTTGTCGGTGCTGAACTGGATCCCTTCCGGCGGCACGACCGGCACCATGTGGCTATAGCCCACCTGCAAAGACAGGTTCTTGCCCTGCTGCTCGGCCCGATAGCCAACGCCCTCCACCACCAGACGTTTGCGGAATCCTTCCGTCACACCGACCACCATGTTGGCCAGTAGGGCACGCGTCAGGCCGTGCAGCGCGCGGTTCGCGCGGCTGTCGTCACAGCGCTCGACGCGGACCTCCTCGTCCTCCAAGACGACACGCATCTCGGGACGAAACTCACGGGTAAGGGAGCCCCTGGGGCCCTGCACCGTCACCCGGTTATCTTCCTGTGTCACGCTCACGCCCTTGGGCAGCACAACGGGCATGCGTCCGATTCTAGACACTTTGAACCTCCCAACAAAGCTGCGCGGTCTACCAGACCTTGCAGAGGATCTCGCCGCCCACACCAAGGCGACGCGCCTGCCGGCCGGACATCACGCCGCGTGAGGTGGATAGGATCACGGTGCCCATGCCGGAGCGCACGTGGGGGATCTGGTCCCGTCTGGCGTACACCCGGCAGCCAGGGCTGCTCACCCGCGTCAGCCCGTGCAGAATCGGGTCTTTGGCCTTGCCCCCGTCGTAGCGCAGGTGCAGCCGCAGCACGGGAAAGCCCTCCCCCTCGATCAGCTCGGCACGCCCGACGAACCCTTCCTCCACGAGGACCTGGGCCACGGCGTGCTTGAGCCGCGAGCTGGGGATCACCACGGTATCCTTCTTCACCATCACCGCATTCCGAATCCGCGTGAGCATGTCGGCAATCGGGTCAGTTACGGTCATAATATCCTACACTCCTGTTCCTGGTTCCCCTCAGCGTGCGCCCCTGCGCACCCGCACGGGACGCCTGGCCGGACCTTCTGCGAGGGGCCTGGTGAACTGCGCCTCGCGGGCTTTTGTGGTTGCTTACCAGCTCGACTTGACGACGCCCGGAATCTGACCGGACATGGCCAGCTCGCGGAAGCAAATGCGGCACAGATCGAACCGGCGCATGTAGCCCCGCGGCCTGCCGCAACGCGAACAGCGGTTGCGTACGCGCACGGCGTACTTGCGACGCGTCTCGCGTGCGATAATGGATTTCTTGGCCACTGTTTCTCCTCCGAACTACTGACGGCAAGCGCCCTGGTAAGCGGTATGGGCCGCGACCGGGCCGCTCCTGTTAGCGCGCCTCGACCCGGGCAAACGGCATCCCAAACATCTCCAGCAACGCCCGGCCTTCCTCGTCGGTCTGCGCGGACGTCACCACAGAGACCTCCATGCCGCGCACCTTGTCGATCTCGTCGAAATCGACCTCGACAAAGGCCAGCTGCTCGCGCAGTCCCAGAGTATAGTTGCCCCGCCCATCGAACGCCGTCCGCGACACGCCCGAAAAGTCCCGCTGGCGTGGCAGGGCGATGTTGATCAGCCGGTCCAGGAACTCGTACATCCGATCCCCGCGCAACGTGACCTTGACGCCAATGGCGTTGCCCTCGCGCAGCCGGAAGGCGGCGATGGACTTGCGCGCCCGGGTGATGATCGGCTTCTGGCCGGTGATCGTGGCCATGTCCTTGGCCGCAGCCTCCAGCGCCTTGGCGTTCTGGAGCGCCTCGCCCGCCCCGATGTTCACCACCACCTTGACCAGGCGGGGCACCTCCATCACGTTGGCGTAGCTAAACCGCTCCATCATGGCAGGGATGATCTGTTCCCTGTATTGGTCCTTTAACCTCGGCATCGTTCTTCTCCTGATCAGTCGACCTACTCGATGGCCTCGTTGCAGCGGCGGCAAACGCGCGTCTTGGTGCCATCCTCTGCGACCACAAAGCCAACCCGACTGGGCTTGTCACAACGCGGGCACACCAGCGCCACGTTCGACGCGTGGATGGGCGCCTCGCGCTCGATGATGCCGAATTGCGTGCGCACGTCGCCGGTGCGCCTCTGGTGCTTCTTGACCAGATTCACCCCAGAGACCACGATGCGATCGTTTTCCGGGTTCACCGCGTTGACCGTGCCCCGCACGCCCTTGTAGTTCCCGCTGATCACCTCAACGGTGTCGCCCTTTTTGATCTTCATTGTCACTCCTCACCAGCCCGCCGGCGGGCCGACCGGCCTCCCTACAGAACCTCGGGTGACAGGGACACGATGCGCATGAATCCCCTGTCGCGGAGCTCACGGCCGACCGGGCCAAAGATGCGCGTCCCGCGCGGGTTCTGCTCGGCGTCCAGGATCACCGCTGCGTTCTCATCAAAGCGGATATCCGAGCCATCGGGACGCACGTAGGGCTTCTTGGTGCGCACAATCACGGCGCGGACCACTTCCTTCTTCTTCACCGCCCCGCCCGGCGCGGCCTCGCGCACCGAGCAGACGATCACGTCGCCAACGCCGGCATACCGCCTGCGGCTACCGCCCAGCACCTTGATGCACATCAGTTCGCGCGCACCGGTGTTATCAGCGACCCTGAGCTTTGTGTATACTTGAATCATTCTGTGTCATCCTTCGTTCTCGACGCGACGGCCCAGCGGGACGGCCACGATGGCTGCGCGCTGTCCCCCTCGGCACACTCGCCTCGCGCTCAGGCGGGCCCTGTTACTGGCCCGCGCGCCTCAACACCTCGACGACCCGCCAACGCTTCCGGGCGCTTAGAGGGCGAGTCTCGCGGATGCGCACCACATCGCCTTCCTGACACTCCTCGGTCTCGTCATGGGCCAAGTACTTGTCATGCACCCTGACGATCTTTTCGTACAACGGATGCCTGCGGCTCCGCTCGACACTCACTACTACGGTTTTCTGCATCTTGGTGCTGACGACCGTCCCGTCCAGCATTCTGCCCTTCGCCGGCATTCTTAACGCCCCTCCCCACTGAGTTCCATCTCGTGCAGCACCGTGCGCACACGCGCGATGTCGCGCCGCACCTGCTTGACCCGCTCAGTGTTGTCGAGCTGCCGGGTCGCCAGCTGAAACCGCAGGTTAAAGAGCTCCTGATAGAGCTCATCCATCCTGGCCTGCAACTCCCCGCGCCCCATGTCGCGATAGGTCTGAGCCTTCACGCTGCCTCACCTCCGCCCACCGCCTCGCGCCGCACAAAAATGGTGGACACTGACAGCTTCTGGGCCGCGTGCGTCAACGCCAGGCGCGCCGTTTCCTCGTCCACGCCAGCGATCTCAAAGATGATCCTTCCGGGCTTGACGACGGCGACATAGTGGTCCACAGCGCCCTTCCCGCTACCCATGCGGGTCTCGGCCGCCTTGGCCGTCACCGGCTTGTCAGGGAAGACGCGGATCCACAGCTGGCCGCTGCGCTTCATCTGCCGGACGATGGTACGGCGGGCCGCCTCGATCTGGCGGCTGGTCATCCACACCGGGGCCGTCGCCTTGAGCCCATAGTCTCCGAACTGCAACTCGGACCCGCGAAAGGCCTTGCCCTTCATCCGTCCGCGATGTTGCCGGCGGTACTTGAGCCTCTTGGGCATCAACATGATTCGATACTCCTTACGCGCTCTCCGGGACGCTGGCCGCCGCTCGGGCATCGGGAAGCACATCCCCGTGGTACACCCACACCTTGACGCCGATGCGGCCGAACCCGGTCAGCGACTCGGCCAGGGCGTAGTCGATGTCGGCACGGAGGGTGTGTAGTGGCACACGCCCCTCACGCACCCACTCGCGCCGGGCCATCTCTGAGCCAGACAGGCGCCCGCTGCACTCGATCTTGATCCCTTTGGCGCCGGACCGCATCGCGCGGATCATCGCCTGGCGCATGGCGCGCTTCTGCGACACGCGCCGCTCCAGCTGCTCGGCGATGCTCTCGGCCACCAGCGCGGCGTCGGTATCGACGTTGCGCACCTCGGTGACGTCCAGGCGCAGGTTCTTGCCCTCTATGCCGGTCAGCGCCTCGAGCTCCTGCTTGAGCGCGTTGACGTTTGCTCCGCGTCGGCCGATCACCACGCCCGGCTTGGCGGTGACAATGGTCACCCGCAGCCGCTTCGGGAAGCGCTGGATCTCGATCCGCGAGATCCCCGCGCGGCCCAGACGGTCTCTGATCAGCTTGCGAATGGCAATATCGCTGACCAGGAGCTTGCTGTACTCCTTGCCCTCAGCGAACCACTTGGACTCCCAGTCCTTAATGATGCCAAGCCTGAAGCCAATGGGATTTATCTTTCGGCCCAACGTTTCCTCTCCTTGCTGATCCTAGCGCGTCTGCATTAGGCCTGGCTACGCTCCGCGAGAACAACCGTAATATGCGCGCTGCGCTTCAGGAGCGGCTTGTACCGTCCACGTGCCCCGGCACGACCGCGCCGCAGCGTGGGGCCCTCGTCGATCATCATGCGGGCCACGTACAGGTCCCCCCGAGCCAGGCCATGGTTTTCCTCAGCGTTTGCCGCTGCAGAGGCGATCGTCTTCGCCACCGGCCCAGCTGCCGCCTTGTTCGCGAAGCGCAGGATGGCCAGCGCTTCCTCGACGCCCTGTCCACGCACCAGATCCGCCACCAGGCGCACCTTGTGGGCAGACATCCGAATGTACTTGGAAACCGCTCTCACTTCCATGCCTTACTCCTCACGGCCGAACCGGCGCCGCGCGCCAGACAGCGTCCTCGTGTGTGCTGCGTGACCGCCCATCGAGGCCTACCGCCTAACGGGGCGCGATCCTCGTCCGTCGCTCCCGTCCGGCATGGCCGCGGAATAGGCGCGTCGGAGCGAACTCGCCAAGCTTGTGCCCCACCATGTTCTCGGTAATGTAGATAGGCACGTGCCGCCGCCCATCGTGTACAGCAATCGTATGGCCGACCAT
>JAAZBY010000042.1 GCA_012513595.1 Chloroflexota bacterium | reverse complement strand
GGCTACTATCAGCGCGGCGGTGCCGTTCAAGGCGTTGTGCGCCCCAGGGACCTGCAGCGCAACAGTCGCCCACGGGCGCCCCCCCTTGCGGATGGCGAAGCGAACGCTGCCGTCCGCGGCATGGTCCACGCCGGCCAGCCGGTAGTCTGCCGCCTCCGCCAGCCCATAGGTCACCAGGCGGCCCCGCAGGCCCGGCGCCTCGCGCAGCGTCTGGCTCAGGTTGGCCGAGTCCGCGCAGGCCACCACCCAGCCCCCCTCGGGCACCCCGGCCAGAAAGGTCGCATACGCCTCGCGCATGGCGGCGATGTCGGCGTAGCAGTCGGGGTGGTCCATCTCGATGCTGGTCACCACGGCGATATCGGGGCGCAGCCCGTGAAAGGTCCGATCGTACTCGTCCGCCTCGACCACGAAATGGCGTCCCTGGCCCGCCTGGGCATTGCCCCCCAGCTGCGGGACGATGCCCCCGATGATGTAGGTGGGCGACTGGCCCAACTCGGTGAGCATGATTGAGATCATGGTCGTGGTCGTCGTCTTGCCGTGAGTGCCCGCCACGGCAATGCCATAGTAGCCGTCCAGCATCATGCCGAGCAGCAAGTGACGCTTGATCACCGGGATGCCCGCCTGGCGCGCCGCCACGACCTCGACGTTGCCCTCCGGCACGGCCGAAGAGATCACCACCAGCTCCGCGCCGCTGACCTGTTCGGCGCGCTGCCCCTCGTAGGTGCGGATACCCAGCGCGTTGAGGCCCCTCGTCACCGCGGAGGCGCGCAGGTCAGAGCCCGTCACCTCGTGGCCCCAGGCGGCCAGGATGCGGGCTATCGCCGACAGGCCGATGCCGCCGATGCCGACCATATGAACGCGCTGTGGTATCTCTGTAGGCAGTACCATCATCTTGCCAACCGATCAGCGGATCACGCGGACAAGGATCAGAAACACGCTCAGGTACAGGAGTAGGCTCTCGCCCAGGACCGCCGGCTGCCCCAGGAAGTTCAGCGGCAGATACTGGATCGCCGTGTGCGCCGCGTCGGAGAACTGCTCCGGCGCAAACCCCAGCCAGCGGATCGGGTAGCCGAACTTGTCCATGTAGTACCAGATCGACCCGGCCACCAGGTAGCCGTTCAGCGTGCCCCCCAGCAACCCCAGCAGCACCGACTGCACCCCTTCGTTCAGGTGCCCGGGGAAAGCCAGCGTCTCACCGTGGTAGGAAAGGAACGTCACCCCCACGATGATGAACAACAGCACCCAGCACTGCACCTGTCGGGCCTGTTCGGTGGTCACCGTGCTGTCGATCAGGGTGATCCCCTTGAGCATGCCACGATCCAGGTAGCCATCGAAGCGGCTCAGGAAGAACAGCACGAGCACCAGAACAGTCGTGGCACCCATCTCGCGCAGGAAGCCGCGTCCCAGCCCAATGAGGGCAAAGACGAACACGACGATCCCGAACACTACTTCGATCGGCGCCAAGACAGCCCCCCTCGGTCAGCCACGCTGCGTCTAGTCCGGCCGGTGCGCCCCAGAGGAGGCGCTGTACACCCCGAAGGCAATGAGCAAGCCCAAGATCAGCACGACCGTGATCGACAGCCTGTTCCCCTCGGCCAGCGACACGTCTCCCAACGGGGTGGCCGGCAGGCTCAGGCGCACGGTTGGGCGCCCGGCCAGCAACACCACCCCGCGTGAAAACAACAGCCCGTTCAGGGCCCCGCCCAGCCCTCCGAGGACGCGCCCGGTGGTGTTGGCCGCACCGCGGCAACGGTACTGGGTCAGGATGTACACCAGGCCCACCACGCCGACAAAGACCGCCAGAGCCAGGATCTCCACATCCGTGTCCACGCGGATCGGGTCCGGCAGGGCGCGGATCCGCTGCCACACGGCCGCCGAGTCCTCCCGGCCGACCAGATCCTCGGCCAGGAAGCGCACGCCCTTGTAGATGCGGTTGAGCCGCTCGGCCAGGCCGGGGCCGACGATGCTGGCCAAGAACCAGCCGGCGCCCAACCCGAACAGCGTGGGCAGCTCGCGCTGCACTCCACGTCGGTACCCCACGTAGAGGAACACGAGCAGGGCGACGATCACGACGATGGTCTCGTCGACGACCCACACACCCGCCTTCACGGCTGTCCTCTCCTGTTACTTCCTACGTCCTGGCCAGCGCCTGTAGCTCTGCGGCTATTGCCGCGGCCGCCCCTGGCATGGCCAGCGCCCGCGACGCGCGGGACATCTCATGGCGGCGCTCGTCGTCGGCCAACAGCGCCGTCACCGTGGGCAGCAGCTGCTGCTCCAGGCCGGCCTCCGCCAGCACGACCGCCGCCCCCCGCGCCGCCATGTACTCGGCGTTCGGCATCTGATGTTGCCCCGAGTACGGGTACGGCACGAGGACCGCCGGTAGGCCCACTGCCGGGAACTCTGCCAGGGTCGCCGCGCCGGCGCGCCCCACCACCAGGTCCGCCGCCGCCAGGGCCAATGGCATCTCGTCGTACATATAGGCATAGAGGCGGTACTGCTCGCGCAGCTCCATCGGGAGGTCGCTGCGCCGGCGCACCAGGTCCTCATAGTCCTCGTGCCCGCTGACGTGCAGGACGGTCGCCTTGCGCAGGAGCTCGGGCAGGATAGCTCGCACGGCCGAGTTGATCGCCCTGGCCCCCGTGCTTCCGCCCATGACGAGTACTGCCGGCCACCCCGCCGGGAAGCCCAGCTGCGCGCGCGCCGCCTGACGGTCCGCCTCGAGCAGCTCGCGGCGGACGGGATAACCGCTGACGAACGCCTTGCCGGCGGGAAAGTAGCCCTTTACAGACTCGAAAGACACCGCCACCCGCGTCGCCAGGGGCGAAAGGTAGCGGATGGCCAGGCCCGGCACCATGTCTGGCAGGTAGATGAGCGATGGGCACTTGCGCCAGGCCGCCGTCAACATCGGGACGGAGACGTACCCGCCCGTGG
>JAAZBY010000381.1 GCA_012513595.1 Chloroflexota bacterium | reverse complement strand
TACCGGGAGGGCTCCCAGGAGCTGCTGCGCTACGTGGGATTGCAGGACCTGGACCGCCTGTACCGGGGCGCCCTGGCCGCCTGCCCGCAGCCAGACATAACGCGATCTATTCAGTAAGGTTCATTAGCCGGCGTATCCCGTAGGGCGGGGTCTTGCCTGCCCCCCGAACGGGGGGAGCCCCGCTCGGGCGGATGCGGCGGGCCTGTTTTCAGAGAAGAGAAGTGCGGCGCCCCAGCGCCGCTCCGGCGCGGCGAGACCCTGGGCCGGCGCGGAGCCTCGCCGCCGGCCGGACGCCAGGGGCTAAAGACCCCTGGCTACGAGAAACGCCCCCTAAAGGGGTCTCAAGACGCGTATGCGCTCCGTGAGCCGGCTTTGGCCGGCTTTAGCCGGGCGCCATCATGACCCCCGGGGTCCCGGCCGAGGACGTCCGGCAGACCCCGGGGGTCGTGGCGGAGCCGCCCGCCAGCACGCTGCGCAGGCCGGCTGTGGCCCCGCCCGGGCGCAGGCGACGAATCGTGCGCGCGGGGCGCAACCCGGCGGGCCTGTTGTGCGTACTCTTATCATAGATGGTTGCGCGCCGAAAAAGGCGCTATAATAGGTAAGAGTCGAGGCATGCGCACCGTATGCCGCGGACCGGGCGAGGACGCTCGGCCGCTCGACGCTCCGCTCGACCACCCCCGACAGTGCCGCCCCGGGTGCGAACGGCGCACGTAAGCCTTACCCTCCCGTTTGACCCATTTGACAACGCTTTCCGTCCGCCTATACTAGCCCGCTATAAGTGCGGTCCAGGCACGTCCTATTATGTCTCTATAGCTACTATGCCGTTCGGGCCGCTGGGCAATGGCGCCCTCTCGTAGTGATGCGTCGTCTGCTGCCGCTGTGGGCAGCACGGGCCGACGAGCCCCGGGCCACCCCGGCCCGTGACCCGTGTTTTCCTGTCGGTCGTCTGTTTCCGCATCAGGAGGGAAGCACCATGCTGACGCACAAGAGAGGGTTATTCGCCATCGCGAGCGTATTGCTCGCGGCCATGCTGGCGCTGAGCGCCTGCGCCCAGCCGGCCGCGGTGCCCGCCACCGCTGAGCCGGCCGCCCAGCCTACCGCCCAGCCCCAGCCCACCGCAGCACCCACCGCCGTCCCGCCGACCGCCGCACCCACCGTGGAGCCCACCGCCGCCCCCGCCGCCGAGGGCAAGATGTGGTCGCCACAGCTCCTCCAGGCTATCGCCGCGGCGATCGACCGGGAGGAACTCGTCGACCGCGTCTTTGAGGGGCGCAACATCCCCGCCTACCACATGGTCCCGCCCGACTATCCCTACGCCACGGAACCCTTCCTGGACCGGTACGGCGAGCGCGACCTGGACTTGGCCATCGAGCTCCTCACCGGCCTCGGCTATACCGCCGACAAGCCCTTTGACATGCAGCTGTGGTTCCCGCCCGAGCACTATGGCACCACCACGGCCGACGTCATGCAGGTCTTGAAGGAGCAGATCGAGGCCACCGGCCTGGTCAAGGTCACCCTGAACTCCCAGAACTGGGCTTCCTATGTCGACGCCTTTGTCGCCGGGGAGCTGCCCGTCTTTATGCTCGGCTGGTTCCCCGATTTCTCCGACCCTGACAACTGGCTGACGCCCTTTGCCTCCTGCTTGCAGTCGCCGGATAACGGCGTGTTCTACTGCAACGAGGAGATGGACGCCCTGCTGACGGCCGCCGCCTCCTCCGCCGACCCGGAAGAGCGCGCCCTCTTGTACCAGCAGATCGGGGACCTGTACGCCGAGGAAGTGCCCACCCTGCCCCTCTTCTGGGAGCCGGAGTACATCACCTACCGTGACGGCGTCGAGGGGATCCAGATCGCCTCGACCATCGAGTTCAACTACAACGTCCTCTCCTTCGGCGCCGACGCCAAGCCGGCCTCCGGCAAGACGGACACCATCATCATCGGCACCACCGATGAGGTGCACTCGCTCGACCCGGACGACGCCTACGCCGTGCACGACTGGGAGATCATCCGCAACACCGGCCGGCCGCTGTTGGCCTTTGCGCCCGGCACCACCGAGCTGGGGCTGGGCGTGGCGGAGGAGATGCCCGCGATCTCGGAGGACGGCAAGGTCTACACCTTCAAGCTGCGCGAGGGCGTCACCTATGCTGATGGGACGCCGCTCACGGCCAACGACTTTGTCTACTCCTGGGAGCGCATCAACAGCCTGGAGGGTGAGGTCTCGGGCCTGGTACAGGTCTACGTGGAGAGCGTGGTGGCCCTCGACGACCTGACCGTGCAGTACACCCTCAAGAACGCCTACGGGTTCTTCCCGGCGCTGGCGGCCACGGCGCCGTTCGTGCCGGTGAACGCCAACATCTTTGGTGCCGACGCCCTGGTCTCCTTCCCGGAAAAGATCGATGGCGTGGGCCCCTACCGCATGGTCTCGCACGTCCCGGGTGAGCAGATGGTGCTGGCCGCCAACCCCAACTACTACGGGGAAGACGCCGCCATCATCCCGAACGTGATCATCCGCTACTACGCCGACCCGACCACCATGGCCAACGCCGTGGAAAAGGGCGAGATCGACGTCGCCTGGCGCACGGTGGGCCCCGTGGAGGCCGTCCGCCTGGAGGGCGTCAGCGGGCTGACCGTCATGAAGGTGAACGCGCCGGCGCTGCGTTACCTCGTGTTCAACCACGAGTACCCCGCAGCCCAGTAGCCCGGGCCGTCACACGCGTGTCGTAACAGGTTGGCGAGGGGGCGAGGCGTCGCCTGCCCCCTCGCGCCGTTGGGGAGAGCCGTCGCATGTCCGCATCCTTACGCAAGTTCCTGATCACGCGCCTGCTCTTGACCATCCCGATGGTCCTGATCCTGATCACCGCAGTGTTCTTTGTCCTGCGGGTGCTGCCGGGGGACCCGATCCGCTCGCAGCTGGGCCCCAAGGTGAGCGAGGCGCAGGCCAACGCCATGCGCGAGCGGTTGGGCCTCAATCGGCCGCTGCCCGTGCAGTACATCGACTTTGTCTGGAGCGTGGTGCGGCTGGACCTGGGCACTGCGCTGACTTCGGGCGAGCGGCCCATCCGCGATGAGCTGGCCGAGCGCCTGCCGGCCACCATCGAGCTGACCGTGCCGGCCATGCTGATCACCGCGCTGGCCGGGGTGCTCAGCGGGGCCTACGCCGCCAAGCACCGCGGCACCGTGCAGGACTATGCCATCCGCGCGGGGAGCATCGTGGTGTACTCGGTGCCCGTCTTTTTCATGGGGTTGATGTTCCAGATCATCTTTTCCGTGCGGCTGGGGTGGCTGCCCCTGGCGGGGCGTATGGACACGTTGCTTCTGACCCAGTTTGAGCCGCGCACCAACTTTTACGTGGTCGACGCGCTGCTGGCCAGCAACTGGCCGGCGCTGCGCTCGGCGCTGGCGCACCTGTTGCTCCCGTCGGTGACGCTGGGGCTGGCGCTGACGGGCGTGTTCGTCCGCCTGACGCGCGCCAACATGATCGAGATGCTCCAGCAGGATTTCATCACCGCGGGGCGCGCCCGGGGCCTGCCTGAGCGGCGCCTGACCTATCGCCACGCCCTGCGCAACACCTTTATCCCGATCCTGACCATGATCGGCCTGCAGTTCGCCATCCTGTTGGCGGGCGCCGTGCTCACCGAGACGACCTTCTCGTGGCCCGGGATGGGCCGTTACCTGGTGGACCGCATCGAGCTCCGCGACTATACCGCGGTGCAGGCGGTGATCACCGTGTTCGCCTTGTTTGTGGCCTTCATCAGCCTTCTGATGGACCTGGTGAACGCCTTTGTTGACCCGCGCATTCGCTACTAGAGGGGCTCGCCAGTTATGGAAGAACAGATGAGAGTGGGGGGCGCGGGCCGCAGCGAAGACGTCCCCCAATGGCAACAGGACCTGGGCCAGGTGGGCCTGGTGCGCCGGCTCCTCCTGGCGCGCAGGTGGTACGGCGGGGATTGGTGGTTCGTGCTGCTGAGCGCCATATTGCTCCTCGGCATCTTGGCCCTGGGCATCGCTCCGCAGGCCTTCGCCCCGTATGACCCCAAGGCCGAGGTGGGGCCGTCGCTGCTGTCCCCCGGAGAGACGCCTAATATCTACGTCCTGATCGTCCGCCAGGGGCAGGAAGGGACCACCCTGCGCGACGTCGGCGGGCGTGAGAACCGCGTCGGCTTTGCCATGGGGGGGCCGGCCTCGCAGATCCTGCGCCAGGCGCTGACGGACCTTACCGACGCGGACCGCGCCGCCGGGCAGAACGTGCGCTACCAGCCGCGCAAGGAGCGCTTTGAGAGCGACTCGGCCGGCCTGGTTGCCCTGCAGGACGGCCTCTTGGACGGCTTTGTGATGGAGAGCCACGCCTTCCACGCCCTGCAGAGCGAGTTCTCCGGGCTGGCCGTGGGCTCGCACGTCACCGAGGAGGCCGGGCGGGGCTTTGTGCTGGGCACCAACCAGATTGGGCAGGATATCCTCTCCCGCACCATCTGGGGCACGCGCATCGCCCTCCTGGTGGGGCTGTCATCGGCGTTGGCCTCGGTGCTCTTGGGGGTGCCGCTGGGGTTGATCTCCGGCTTTGTGGGCGGCTGGACGGACCGCGTCCTGACGCTGGTGATGGACAGCCTCTACTCCTTCCCGGGGCTGATCCTGGCCATCGCCATCGCCGCGGTGCTGGGCGCCGGCATCGGCAACATCATCGTGGCCATCTCCGTGCTGTACATCCCCACGTACTTTCGCATCGTCCGCGGGCAGACCTTGTCGGTCAAGGAGGAGCTCTACGTCGAGGCGGCCCGCTCGCTGGGGGCCTCGTCGACGAGCCTCCTGTGGCGGTACATCTTTCCCAACGTGATCCCCTCGGTGGTGATCATCTTTAGCGTCAACGTGGCCGACGCCATCCTGACGGAGGCGGGCCTGTCGTTCCTGGGGTTCGGCCTGCCGCCCGACACGCCCGACTGGGGCATCGACCTGGCCCGTGGGCAGGACTATATCCGGCGGGCCTGGTGGCTGATCACCGTGCCGGGCCTGATGGTCAGCATGGTGACGCTGGCGTTCAGCATGCTCGGGGAGAGCCTCTCCGAGATCCTGAACCCTCGCCTGGCGGAGGTATAGCCGCAATGAACAACCTTTCCGCCAAGGCGCCGGAGGCCGGCAGCCTGCTGGTACGGGTGGAGGACCTCTGCGTGAACTATGAGACGCGCCTCGGCGTCGTCTCGGCGGTGGACAATGTCTCGCTGGACATCTACCGCGGCGAGATCCTCGGCCTGGTGGGGGAGAGCGGCTGCGGCAAGAGCACCCTGGGCCGGGCGCTCTTGCGCATGGTGGCGCCGCCGGGGTACATCGCCGCCGGGCGCATCCTCTTTGACGGGGACGACGTGATGGCCTACAGCCAGGCCGCCCTGCGCGACTATCGCGGCCGGCGCGTCAGCATGATCTTTCAGGACCCGATGACCTCGCTGAACCCGGTGCAGCGGGTGGACGGCCACGTGGTCGAGGCCATCCTGTCGCACGAGCCGCGCACGCCGGCGGGCGCCGCCCTGGAGCGCACCCGCGCCCTGACGGAGCGGCTGGGCATCCGCCGCGACCGGTTGAACTCTTACCCGCACCAGCTGTCGGGCGGGATGCGCCAGCGGGTGATGATCTCGCTGGGGCTGGTGCTGAACGCCGAGCTGGTGGTGGCCGATGAGGCGACCACGTCGCTCGACGTCATCGTGGAGGCCAACCTGCTCGACCAGTTGCGTGAGCTGCGCGACGAGTACGGCATGTCGATCTTGGCCATCACCCACAACATCGCCCTGGTGGCCGAGCTGGCCGACCGCATCGCGGTGATGTACGCCGGGCGCATGGCCGAGGTGGGCTCGGTGTACGACGTGTTTGACAATCCCCTGCACCCCTACACCCGCGGGCTGTTGCGCTCGGTGCCCAACATCCGCCTGGACGACACGGAGGAGCTGTACAAGATGCCCGGCGAGCCCCCCAACCTCACCTACCCGCCCACGGGGTGCCGCTTCCACCCGCGCTGCCCGCGGGCGATGGCCATCTGCGCCGAGCGGCAGCCGCCCATGGCCGCCGGCGACGGGGCCGGGCGCCTGGTGCAGTGCTGGCTGTACGCCGAGCCGGACGCCGGGGAGGTGCAGCCATGAGCGCCTCCATCGCGCCCACGGGGGCGCCCCTGGTAGAGGTGCACAACCTGGTCAAGTGGTTCCCGGTGCAGCACGGCTTTCTGGAGACGATGCTGGCCGGCCGGCAGGAGTGGGTGCGCGCCGTCGACGACGTGACCTTTGACATCCGCCGCGGCGAGGTGTTCGGGCTGGCCGGGGAATCGGGCAGCGGCAAGTCGACCACGGGGCGGGCCATCCTGCGCCTGGTGGAGCCGACCTCTGGGCAGGTGCTGTTCGACGGGACCGACCTGGCGACGCTGTCAGGCACGGAGATGCGGCGGATGCGCCGGCGGATGCAGGTGATCTTTCAGGACCCGATGGTCTCGCTGAACCCGCGCCTGTCGCTGGGGGCGGCCATCGCGCACGCCCTGCAGATCCACTACCCCGAGCGGGCCGCCGAGCACCACGACCTGGTGGCTTCCATGATGGAGCGGGTGGGGCTGGCGCCGGCGCGCTTCTATTATGACAAGTTCCCCCATCAGATCTCCGGCGGGCAGCGGCAGCGGGTGGTCATCGCCCGGGCGCTGGTGACCCGTCCGGACCTGGTGCTGGCGGATGAGCCGATCGCCATGGCCGACGTCTCGGTGCGGGCGCTCCTGTTGGAGCTGATGGTGGAGCTACAGCGGGAGCTGCAGCTGACCTACCTGTTCATCACGCACGACCTGGCCACGGCCAAGTACATCTGTGACCGGATCGGGGTGATGTACCTGGGCAAGTTGTGTGAGGTGGGGGCGCTGCGGGCGGTGTATGGCGAGCCGTTGCACCCGTATACGCGGGCGCTCCTGGCGGCGGTGCCGGTGCCTGACCCGCACCGTCGGCGGACGGACAAGATGCCAGAGGGGGAGATCCCCAACCCGATTGCGCCGCCGCCGGGCTGCCGGTTCCATCCGCGCTGCCCGCAGGCGGTGGCCGTGTGCCGGGAGGAGGAGCCGGAGTTCCGCGAGGCGTCGGCGGGGCACTGGGTAGCCTGCCACCTGGCCTGAGGGGGGGGTCGCCACGCGCGCCGCGGCGCACACCGGCAGGCATGAAAACGGGGCGCGCGGCGGGCCGATGTGGAGTCGTCATGTGCGCCGGGCCGCACACCGGCAGGCATGAAAACGAGGCGCACGCGGGCCGATATGGAGTGCGGCGCCCCAGCGCCGCTCCGGCGCGGCGGACCGCGAAGCCGCGCGGTAAGACCCTAGGCCGGTCCGACAGCGCCGCCGGGCGTGGCGCATGACCTCGGGGGTCTTGGCCCGCAGACGGGCTCGGGACCCCCGAGGTCTAGAAGGCGGGAGCCCCCTCGGCCCTCTCCGCCAGGTCCGCCGTCCTCAGACCCCCGGGGTCCCGAGCGAAGACGGCGCGGCAGACCGCGAAGACGGCGCGGCAGACCGCGAAGACGGCGCGGCAGACCGCGAAGACGGCGCGGCAGACCGCGAAGACGGCGCGGCAGACCGCGAAGACGGCGCGGCAGACCCCGGGGGTCGTGACGGAGTCGGCCGCCAGCACGCTCCGCAAGCCGGCTTTGGCGGGCGTTACTGGTAGGGCGGGGTCTTGCCTGCCCCCCGAACGGGGGGAGCCCCGCCGATCTGTTCTCGAGGCCGGGCCCCTACGGCCTGCCCCCCCCCCCGCCCTGCCCTCAGTCCTCGGCCGGGAGGGCGAAAAAGCCGGCCACCGCCACCAGCTGGGCCACGCCACCTACCAGGAGCGCCGTCGCCAGCGAGGTGCGCGCCGAGAGCTCCGCGCCGATCAGCGGCCCGGCGAACATGCCCACCCGCGCCACCATGCTCCACAGCGCCCCGAACAGCGGCTGCCGCTCCGACGGGCAGGAGGCCAGGGCCATGTCGAACAAACCCACGTCGACGCCCGCTACCGTCAGGCCCCAGATGATCGCCACGGGCAGCAGCCAGATCGCCGAGGGCGCCAGGGCCGTGGCGATCGGGTAGAGCGCCAGCCCGCTGGCCGAGATGATCAGCACCTGGCGGTGCCCGATGCGGTTGGCCAGCCGCCCCCACAGCAGGTAGCCGAACACCAGCACGCCGTTGCCCACGGTGCCGCGCAGGCCGATGAGGGTGTCGGGCGCCTTGAGCTCGTTCACCCAGAAGAGGCTAAAGAGGGGCGCGGGCATGTTCAGGGCCAGCCGGTAGCCGATGGTGGCCAGCAGATAGATCACGAACGGCTTGTGCTGGAGCGCCGGCCGCACATAGTCGGCCAGCCGGCGAAAGGGCGAGCGGCGCGGCCCCTTGGCCCGCAGCGGCGGCACCCCGTCGCCGGGCTGCGGCTCCAGCTTGATAAAGTTGAAAAAGTAGGGGTCGGCGAAGGAGAGCGCCCAGGAGATGATGAACACCGCCTGGTAGTTGAAGGGGAAGGCGACCCGGTCCAGCATCCAGCCAAAGAAGGCGCTCGAGGCGGCCGAGACGATGGCCAGGAGCGCCCAGCGCACCGAGTTCACCGAGGCGCGGCGCCGCGGGCTGACGGCGCGGGCCAGCACCGCCGTCCAGGCCGGCTGGGCCACCGCCTCGGGGAAGACCGTCGCCGCCCAGACGGCCACCAACACCACTGGCAGCCATTGGGCCGGGATGACAAAGGGCAACAGCCCGCACACCAGATAGAACGAACGCAAAATGCGCGCATACTTGACGCGGACGGCCACCTGGTCGGCGCTGCGCTCGGCGACCACGGCGCCGGGGATGAGCAGGAAGACGAGCAAGAGCGAGGGGAGGGAGTTGAACCAGCCCATCAGGGTCGACGAGGCGCCCAGGCGGGCCAGGAAGACGGGCAGGAACGACCCGATCCCCCCGGTGGCCACGCCGACCATGGCCGTGTTCAGGTACAGGGCGCGGACGTTGCGGTCTTCCTGGGTGTGTGGGCTAATGAACGCGGATTGGCGGGCACGCTGGACCAAGTAGCCCCACAGGCCCCGCAACGATCTGGCTCGGGTCAAAGCGGCGATCCCTCTGGTTAAGTACGGCCGGCGGAAAGTCGGACTGATTCTAGCCGGATCGGGCGGGGCCGGCAAAAGGGGGCAGCGTTGACGAGGGGGCCGGGATGGCCTAGAGTGCGGGGGAGGGAGGGCCGGGGGCGGCCGGCGCGCGGGGCGTGTGCGCCCGGCCGCAGACTGCATCGGCCACCAACTACCAGCGAGGTACTGTACTCATGCGCGTGATCGAGACCGACCTGCCCGGCGTCCGCATCATCGAGCCCAAGGTCTTTGAAGACCGCCGCGGCTTCTTTATGGAGTCCTGGAACCGCCGCACCTTTGCCGCCCTGGGCATCCACGACGATTTCGTCCAGGATAACCATTCCCGCTCATCCTACGGGACGCTGCGCGGCCTGCACTACCAGGCCGCCCCCGGGCAGGCCAAACTGGTGCGCGCCGTCAGCGGGGAGGTCTTTGACGTGGCCGTCGACGTCCGCTGGGGCTCGCCGACCTTTGGCCGCTGGGTGGGGGTCACCCTGTCGGCCGAGAACCGCCGCATGCTGTACATTCCGGTGGGCTATGCGCACGGGTTCTGCGTGACCAGTGTTGTGGCCGATTTCGTCTACAAGGTCACCTCATACTATGCGCCGGCCGACGAGCGGGGCATCGCCGGGGACGACCCGGCCATCGGCGTGGCCTGGCCGCTGAGCGACCCGCTCCTATCGGACCGCGACCGGCGCCACCCGCTGCTGGCCGACGCGCCGCGGGATTATGTCTACCATCCCTAGGCGCCCCTACTCCCCCGCCACCATCTCGCGCGCCACGTCCTTCCCGGAGGCGACGGCATAGTTCATGCCGCGGTCTTCCGGGTAGACCTGGGCCATGCAGCCGAGCCATAGCCCCTCCGCCGGGGTGCGGTAGGGCGGCTTGAGGGCCGAGTAGCGCCGGGTGATCACCGGCTGCGTGTAGCGCGCCCGCCAGGCCCACACCCGCGGCACCCACTGCCGCGTGAACCCCGGGTACATCCCCGCCAGGTGCGGCAGGTAGGCGTCCAGCAGTTCGTCGGCCGTCATGCGGTAATAGGGGTCGGCCGCGTCCAGGTAGCGGGAGAGGTACACCAGCCGCGCCCCGCCATAGTCCTCGCGGCGCTGCATGTTGGTGTGCTCGATGACGCCGGTAAAGGGGATGGACGGGTCACCGACGTTGAGCCAGTACGTGTCAGACAGCGCTCGGTCGACCTCCATGACCAGGCAGACGTTGGCCAGGTACTCGATGCGCTCCAGCCGCTGGCGATAGTCGGCGGGCAGGTCGGGCGCCAGGCGGGCCAGGAGCGTTGGCGCCGTGGTGGCCAGCACCGCGTCGTAGGGGGTAAGCCGGCATCGTCGACCACGCCCGTGGCGCGCCCGCCGGCGATGCGCACCTCGCGCGCCGGCGTGGCCAGGCGGAACGCGACGCCCGCGCCGCGCAGGGCCGCCTCCCAGGCCGTCAGCACCTGGCCAAAGCCCCCGCGGAGGTAGCCCAGCCGCTCCTCCTGCTTGCCCCCGCGCGAGCCGCCGCGCAGCTTGAGCTTGTTCCAGATCCACACGGCCGAGATGTCGTCGGCATAGCGGCCGAACTTGCCGCGCAGGAGCGGCTCCCACACGGCGGCGTAGACGTGCTCACCGGCCATAGAGACCAGCCACTCCCGGGCGGTGAGCTCCTCCAGGGGGTGCCAGTCGCGCACGGTGTGGGTGCGCAGGGTCATGATCCCCAGGCGTAACCGGTCCCACAGGGAGACGCGCGTGAAGCGCAACAGGTCCAGCGGGGTGCTGAGGCGGTAGACGCGCCCGGCATAGTACGAGTTGGTGGTGGGCAGCCACTCGAGCCGGCCGCCCAGGCCCAGGCGCTCGATGAGGGCCGACATGTACAGGTCGGAGGTGAAGAGGTGGTGGTAGAACCTCTCCAACTGGGCGCCGTTCACCGCGAACGAACCGGCCAGGCCGCCGAGGGTAGGCTCTTCCTCATACACGGTGACGGAGTGGCCGGCCTGCGAGAGGGTGTCGGCGGCGCTCAGGCCGGTGATTCCTCCGCCGATGATGGCGATATGCTTGCTCACGGGGTTCCTCCTCGGCCTGCGGGCCGTGGGTGGGGGTGGGATGACGGTCAGGCCGAGGCGGCGGGCGCCGCGGCGTCATGGCGGTAGCCGCGCACCATGGCGCGCCACCAGATGCCCGGCAGGCGGCGCAGCTTGCCCAGGCCGGTCAGATGGGCGCGCCGGCGGAAGACGTCCCCGCCGGCGGCCTCGATATCGTCGAGAATGCCGCGGTAGAGCTCGGCCGCGGCGGCAATGGCAAAGCGTCCGTCGCGGTGCAGGAGGTCGACGCCGGGCAGCGCCTCGGCGTACAGGCGCCGCGCCCGGGCGATCTGCTCGGCCAGCAGGGCCCGCCAGCGACCGTCCACGCGGCCGGCGGCCAGGTCGGCCTCGCTGAGGCCGTGGGCGCGCAGCTCACCCTGGGGCAGGTAGACGCGGCCCGCCTCCCAGTCCTCACCGACGTCACGCAGGATGTTGGTGAGCTGCAACGCCACGCCGAGCTTGACGGCGTAGGGGAAGGCCGCGGCGCCGGCGTAGCCGATGATGTGCATCGTCATCAGCCCCACGGTCGAGGCCACGCCGTAGCAGTAGCCGGCCAGCTCGTCAAAGGTGGCGTAGCGGGAATGCACCAGGTCGCGTGAGACCCCCTCGAGGAGCTGCAGCGCGTACCCGATGGGGATGCCGTAGCGCCGGCGGGTATCGGCCCAGGCCACGGCCACCAGGTCGTCGGCCGGGGGGCGCGGGGCGACGGCGCGGGCCCGCCATGCGGCGAGGGCGGCGTGCGGGTCGGCGTCGGGGCGGTCCACCAGGTCGTCAGAGATGCGGCAAAAGGCGTACAGGGCGCGGACGGCGCGGCGCTTGGCGCGGGGCAGGAGGCCCGAGGCCATGGCAAAGGTGCGGGAATGGAGCCGGGTGATCGCCTCGCAATAGGCGTAGGCGCGGCGGAGGAGGGCCGGCTCGTACCAGGCGTCGGGGCGCGCCGGGCGCTCCGCAGGCTGGCCGCCACCCGGCGGGTGCGGATCTGCCTCGAGCCCCTGGCGTGCCCAACAGAGCAGGGTCTCTTCCCACGACGGTGTGCCGACGCCCATGGTTCAAACAGCCTCCATGCGCGGGACACAGCCAGCCCCCCGGTGCCCACGCCACGTTACAGTACCTGACAGGGGATTGTACCCTCGGCCCCGCTTCTGTCAACCCGCCCGGGGGGGAGGGAAAACCACCACTGAGACACAGAGGGCACGGAGAAGAGAAGAAGGGAGGGGAGAAGAAGGACAGGATTTACAGGATTTACAGGATTATAAGAGAAGACAAGACAGATGCACTGGTAGTGCCCTGGTTATATCCCTCTTCCAATCCTGTCAATCCTGTTAATCCTGTCCTTCTTCTCCTGGCTTCCCTTCTCCGTGTTCTCTGTGTCTCAGTGGTGAATGCCTCTTCTCTTCTACGCGCTCGGCAGGAACTCGGCAAAGACGCGGTTGCCCAGCAGCCGGCCGCGGGGCGTCAGCCGGATGCCGCGGGCGTCGGACTCCAGCAGGCCATCGTCCACCAGGCGCGCGATGACCGGGCCGTAGACCTCCTCCAGCGCGCGGCCGTAGCGCGCCCGGAACTCCTCGCGGCCGACGCCGGCCGTCAGCCGCAGCCCCAGCATCATCGTCTCTCCGATGCGGGTGGGCAGGTCCACCTCCTCGCGGTCGGCCTCGGGGCTCTCCCCGGCCGCCAGGCGGCGGATGTACTCGCGGGGGTCCTCGATATTCCGGTAGCGGGCCAGCCCGTCGTAGGAGGCGGCCGCCAGGCCGAGCCCCAGGTAACGGGCGTTGTGCCAGTATTTCAGGTTGTGCCGGCAGGCCAAGCGCGGGGGGCCGTCGCTTTCGGCAGGGTCGTCGGGCGAGCGGCGCGCCCAGTTGGAGATCTCATAGTGGGCATAGCCCGCCGCGGCCAGGGTACGCTCGGCGACCTCGTACATATCGGCGGCCGCGTCGTCATCGGGGGGCGGCAGGGCGCCGCGGGCGATGGCGGCGGCCAGGGGGGTGCCCTCCTCGACGGTGAGGGCGTAGAGGGACAAGTGCTCGGGCCCCAGGGCCAGGGCGCCCTCCAGCGTGCGGCGCCAGACGCGCACCGTCTGCCGCGGCAGGCCGTACATCAGGTCCAGGCTGATGTTCCGGAAGCCGGCCCGGCGGGCCAGTTCCACCGCGGCAGCGGCCTCCTCGGCGGAGTGGACACGCCCCAGGAGGGCCAGTTCGGCCCCGACCAGGCTCTGGACGCCCAGGCTCAGGCGGTTGGCGCCGCCGGCGCGCAGGGCGCGGAGGCCGGCCAGGTCCACCGTGCCGGGGTTGGCCTCGACGGTGATCTCGGCGTCGGCGGGGAGGGCCAGGCGCCGCCGGCAGTCCGCCACGATGGCGACCAGGCTGTCGGCCGGGAGAATCGTCGGGGTGCCCCCGCCGAGGAAGGCCGTGTCAAACGGGACGGCCCGCCAGCGCGGCGCGGCCGCACGGAGCTCGGCCAGGAGCGCGGCGACGTAGGGGGCCTGCAGCGCCTCGGCACCGGCGAACGAGCAAAAGTCGCAATAGACGCACTTTGCCCGGCAAAACGGGATATGGACGTAGACGCCGGCGGCTTCCAT
>JAAZBY010000041.1 GCA_012513595.1 Chloroflexota bacterium | reverse complement strand
CCCTCGCCTGGCGACGGCGAGGTCGCCCGCCCGAGAGGAGGCTCACAGGTGAGCTTCGGGCCCATGGCAGGTCTACCATGCCTCATACCGTGACGGTGCCACTCGTGGCCCGTCGCCCGCTGCGCCCACCCCAGGCTGGCGCGCGGGCCTCCGCCCGCCGACGCCTGCGGCCGGGCGCCTTCCCCTGCGAGTCTGCACTCCGCCACGCCGTGTGCCTGGCGACCGCCGCCCTCTATCGGACGGAAAGGAGGTGGTCGCCGCCCCCCGAGACCGCGCAGTAGTAGGTCACCCCGATGTCGACGGCCAGCGCGTCGGCCCTTTGGCCCGCGCCCGGGCGTCGCAATCCTCGGTGACCCCTACACCGCCCCATGCGTCGGACGTCTAGCGATAGGTATGGTGTGGATCGGGACTGCAAAGGAGAAAGGGAGACATGTCACGCATCAGAACTCTCTCCGTGCTGCTGATCGTCGCCAGCCTGCTGCTGGCCGCCTGTGTCGCTGCGCCCGAGACGGCCGCCCCGGCCGCCCAGCCCGCTGCCGTAGCGCCCCAGGTCACCCAGGCCGGGCTCGTCCTGGGCCTGGCCGTGCACGCCAACCCGGCTGAAGACTCGTTCTGGGCCGTGGTCGAGAAGGGCGCCAAGGATGCCGCGGCAACCTACGGCATCGACCTCCGCTCGGGCGGCAGCTCTGACCCCGTCGCCCAGGCGCAGCTTATCGAGGACCTGATCGGCGCCAAGGTCAACGGCATCATCGTCTCGTTGGCCAACCCCGATGCGCTCAAAGACGCGGTGATGAAGGCCACGGCCGCCGGCATCCCGGTCATCACCATCAACTCGGGCGTGAGCGTCTACAAAGAGCTCGGCGCGCTGACCCACGTCGGCCAGACCGAGTTCGTGGCGGGCCAGGGCGCCGGTGAGCAGTTCGCCAAGGCCGGCGCCAAGAAGGTGCTCGTCGTCATCCACGAGGAGGGCAACATCGGCCTCGAGGAGCGCGCCGACGGCTGCGCCGACACCTTCACCGGTGAGGTGGAGCGCTTCAACGTGGCCACCACCGGCGTCCGCGACATCGCCGGCACCCTGGCCGCCATCCAGAACAAGCTCATCGCCGACCCGGCCATCGACGCCATCCTGGCGCTCAACACGAACATCGCCATCGCCGCGCGCGACGCCGTCAAGGCGGCGGGCGGCAAGCAGATGATCGCCACCTTTGACCTGAGCCCTGACGTGCTCAAGGCCATCGAGGACGGCGAGATGATGTTCGCCATCGACCAGCAGCAGTACATCCAGGGCTACCTGCCGGTGGTGTTCCTCTACCTGTACAACACCAACCTGAACACCGTCGGCGGCGGCCTGCCGGTCCTGACGGGCCCGGGCATCGTCGACAAGACGAACGTCACGCAGGTGATGGACCTGTCTGCCAAGGGCACGCGCTGACCCTAGCAGGGCCGGGCCTGCCGACCAGTGGCGTCCACACGCTGAGCGAACCTGTACGCGGGATGGGACCCCGGAACCCGGTTCCGCCCCATCCCGCCCCCTTTATGCCGGCCGCAGGGGCGGGAGCCCCGCGCAGGCCGGAGCGGGCACGATGGAGGAAGCGCCATGACGGCTGAGACGCGGGCATCGCAGACGGCCACCGACGAACGGCTGGCCAGGGTCGGCGCCGTCAGGGGCCTCTTCCGGCGGGTGGAGATCGGGGCGTTGATCGGCGCCGTAGTCGTCTGGGTTCTGTTTGCCCTGGTCACGCCCGAGCACTGGGTCTCCATCACCGGCGTGGCGCGCATCCTGGACCCGGCCTCGACGCTGGGGATCATGGCCACGGCGGTGGCCATGCTCATGATCGGCGGAGAGACGGACCTTTCCACCGGCGTCATGACCGGCACGACCGGCCTGGTGGCCGGCCTGCTGGCCACCCGGGCGGGCTGGAACCTGTGGCCGGCCATGCTGGCCGCCCTCGTCTTTGCCCTCGCCGTGGGTTACCTCAACGGGGTGATGGTCGTCCGTACCGGCTTGCCCTCCTTTATCGTCACGCTGGCGACCTTCTTTATCCTGCGCGGTGCCAACGTGGGCGTCACCCGGTTGGTGACGGAGCAGGTCTACGTCGGCGGCATCGACAAGGCCGCGGGCTTTGCGGCGGCGCGCAACCTGTTCAACACCGGCATCAACCTTCTGGGGGTAGAGTTTCGCAGCGCCATCATCTGGTGGGTCGTGCTCGCCCTCGTGGCGAGTTTCGTGTTGCTGCGCACCAGGTACGGCAGCTGGGTGTTTGCCGCCGGCGGAGACGCCAACGCCGCGCGCAACGCGGGCGTTCCGGCGGGGCGCGTCAAGGTCAGCCTGTTCATGACCACCGCGCTGGCGGCCTGGCTGGTGGGCATGATGAACATCGTGCGGCTGCGCTCGGCCGTGGCCAGCCAGGGGATCGGGCAAGAGTTCGTCTACATCATTGCCGCCATCATCGGCGGCTGCCGCATGAGCGGCGGTTACGGGTCGGTGATCGGTGCCGCAATCGGCGCCGTGATTTTTGGCATGGCCCAGGTCGGCATCGTCTTTGCCGGCTGGGATACCGACTGGTTCTACAGCTTCCTGGGCGTCATGCTCCTGGTGGCTGTACTGGTGAACAACTATACGCGCCGGCGGGCGGAGGAGATCAGCGTGTCGGCCGCCAGGGCGCGGACGGAAGAGGCCTAAGCAGATGAGCGAACCCATCATCGACGTGCGCAACGTGACCCGCATGTTCGGCAGCGTGATCGCGCTGAGCGGGGTATCGCTCCGCGTGTACCCCGGGGAGATCACCTGCCTGCTGGGCGATAACGGCGCCGGCAAGTCCACCCTGATCAAGATCCTGTGCGGCGTGCACCAGCCCAGCGACGGGGAGTACTACCTGGAAGGGCAGCGCGTGCTCTTCCATTCCCCCCGCGAGGCGCTGGAGCGCGGCATCGCCACCGTGTATCAGGACCTCTCGCTGATCCCGCTGATGTCCATCTGGCGCAACTTCTTCCTCGGCGTCGAGCCTCAGCGGGGGTTGGGGCCCGTCAAGTACCTGGACGTGGCCCAGGCCAAGCGCACCGTCCGCGAGGAGCTGGGCAAGAT
>JAAZBY010000380.1 GCA_012513595.1 Chloroflexota bacterium | reverse complement strand
TATCCTTCCTGAACCCAACGGTCAGTTTGCAGACCGGTGACGTGCGGCGTCTCCCGATCCCCACGTCCTCGGACCCGCGGCTAGACGCCATGGTCGCCTCAGCCGTCCGCCAGCAGCTCTACGCCGCCATGCGGGACGAGACCACCTACGATTTCGTCCTGCCCTGGCCCTGGGACGGCGGGCCAGGCGGTTTCGACGCCTACGCCCAGCGCTTGATGGCCCTGGAGGCCGAGATCGACGCCCTGGTCCACCAGCTCTACGGTCTCGACCCCAGCGACCTGGCCGACGCCGGCGCCGACGCGGGCAACGGCCCCGCCCCCGAGCCCCCCGACGCCCGCGAGCTGGCCGCCCGCTGGATCTCCTACGCCCTGGGCATCGTCCTGGGGCGCTTTGCCCCGGGCCAGCCCGGCGCGCTGGGCGCGGCCGTCTTTCGTCGTGACGATCGCGCCGTCGGCTCGCTGCCCGCCCCCGAACCCGACGCGTTCGACGCCCTGGTGGGCCCCGCCGAGGCCTATGCTCACGTGGATGACGACGGCGGCCGCCACGCGTTCTCCCGCGACGTCGAGCGCCAGCTGGCCGCCCTGGCGCTGGCCGAAGGCATCGCCGTGCTGGACGAGGGCCACCCCCGCGACCTGGTCGCCCTGGTGCGTCGCGCCCTGGACCTGATGCTTGGCCCCGACGCCACCGACGCCATCATCGCCGTCGTTCCCCATGGCGACCTGCGACGCTACCTCAGCGGCAGCTTTTGGACCAGCGCCCACCATCGTTGGTACCACCAGCGTCCCGTCTACTGGCCCCTGCAGACCAAGGACGGCCGCACCTATGGCCTGGTCCTGTTCCACGAGCGGGTCCACGCCGATACCCTCTACGCCCTGGCTCGCAACTATGTGGACCCCAAGGCCAACGGCCTGCGCCAGACGATGGCCCGCCTGCGGGGGCGGCTGGGGGGCCTCGCGGGCAGCGCCGCCCGCGACGTGGAAAAGGAGCTGGCCGACGCCCGCGACGCTCTGGCCCAGGTGGAGGCGATTGGCGCCAAGCTCCAAGAGATCGCCAGCCAGGGCTATACCCCCGACGACCACTGGATCGATGACGGGGTCATCCTGCGGCTGGCGCCGCTCTGGGAGCTGGTGCCCACCCTGGACAAGGAAGCGCGCAAATACTGGCAGGGCCTGCAAAAGGGAGAGTACGATTGGAGCCGCATCGCCAGGCGCTACTGGCCGGATCGAGTCCGCGAGGCCTGTCGCCAGCAGAAGTCCTACGCCATCGCCCACGGCCACCCCGAGTGGTATGAGGGAGAGAGGTGAGATGAGGAACCTATTCTGGAAGTCTGGAAACCAGACGCGAAACCTGGTGGAAAAGCCCTTTGCCTCCGAGGCCGCGCTCGAAGCCTATGTGATGGCGAACCAGGACGTGCTGGGCGATATCTATGTCTTTTCGCACCAGATCCTCACCGGCAGCAAAAAGGGCATTCCGGACATGATCGGCATCGATCAGGACGGACAGGTATGCATCATCGAGCTCAAGAACGTCGAGGCGGACGAGTCGATCCTGCCCCAGGCGCTGAGCTATGCCATCTGGGCCGAGACAAACCCCGATTCCATCAAGGCCATCTGGCTGGAGCATGAGGAGCATCCCGAGGAGATCGAGGTAATCTGGGATAACCTGGAGCTGCGCATCGTCCTCGTGGCGCCAGCGTTCAAGAGCGCGGTGCGCGAGATGCGCGGCAAGATCGACTACCCGATCGACCTCGTGCAGATCGAGCGCTATGCCTTTGAGGGGGACGAGTTCGTGTTGGTGGATATCCTAGAGCCCGAGCCAGAGGCCAAGGTGGGCGTGACCAAGGTCCAACGTGAGTGGGATTGGGACTATTACAGGGAAGAGCACGGCGAAGAGGCCACCGCGCAGTTCAGGCGCACGGTCGATGCCCTGGAGAGACTCGCCCAGGCCCAGGGATGGGATCTACCCTACAATATCAACAAGTACTATACCGGGTTCAAGCTGGGCAACAAGGTGGTGTTCGGCGTTGCCTGGGGCGGGACGTACGCGTGGAAGGTGCGCTGCAAGCTCGCCGAGGGCGAGGGCGAGGCCTTTGAAGGGCGCGACTGGGAGTTCCAGGTCTATGACCGGACGTTCCATGAGGCCACCTTCAAGCCGAAGACAAAAGAGTCGCCGGACGTTTCAGAGCTGCTACCGATGTTGACCAAGGCCTACCATCACGTGTCTGGGGCCTAGGGACCCAGCATTGGTGGCATTCGGCTAGGGTTCGCACAGTACGGAGATACCGAGGAGGGAGCTCATGGCGAGCATTCGCGACCTGCTGGCCCGTGATCTGAGCGAGGGTATCGAAGAGGTCGTCAAGGTCGATCAGCGCCAAGAGCGCATCGTCCGTGACGAGCTGCTCGAGTACGTCTTTACGGAGAGCATCCGTGAGGACTATGCCATGCTACTGGGGGCCATTGCCGATAGCCCCTCGGAGCCGCGAGAGGACGTAGGCGTTTGGATCTCGGGCTTTTTCGGATCAGGCAAGTCTTCGTTTGCCAAGAACCTGGGCTACATTCTGGCCAACAACAGCGTGCTAGGGCGTTCGGCCACGGAGCTTTTCCTGCAGCAGCTCCAGCAGCAGGCACCACACGACCGGCTGACGCGCGAGATCCGCAATCGGCTGGAGTTCGTGAATGCGCGGCTGACGACGCACGTGGCCATGTTCGACGTGCAAAAGGACCGCGACGTTCAGGGCGACAGCACCCTGGCCCAGATCATGTACACCGTCCTCCTGCGGGGCCTGGATTACAGCACCGACGAGGCGCTGGCCGAGCTAGAGATCGGCCTCGAGGGAGAAGGGCGGCTCGGGACCTTTGTGCAGCTCTGCGCCGAGCTAT
>JAAZBY010000040.1 GCA_012513595.1 Chloroflexota bacterium | reverse complement strand
TCGTCGATCGGCGCCGACTTTGTGTCGCTGGGCGACGGCGTGCTCAAGTGGTCAGGCCTGGCCGTGGGGGCCATCGCCGCGGCCGGCGCCGCGATGCTCGGCCTGGCCGGGGCGTTCACCGTCGATGCCGTGGGGGTGGCCACCAGCCTGGAATCGGCATTCGCCGGCGTGGTCAAGACCACCGATGGGCTGACGAGCGAGATCGGTGTCCTGAACGATGCGGGCAAGGAGCTCAAGGACGGGTTCAAGGCCCTGAGCGAGCAGATTCCCATCACGCCGGAACAGCTGATGCGGATCGGCGAGCTGGGCGGCCAGCTGGGGATCGAGAAGGACAACCTCCTGGACTTTACCGAGACCATCGCGGGCATCGGGGTGTCCACGGACCTGGCCACCGAAGAGGCCTCCATGGGCTTTGCCCGGATGATGAACATCATGGGCACCGCCCAGGGTGACGTGGAGCGCATCGGCAGCGCCGTCGTGGACCTGGGCAACAACTTTGCCACCACGGAGCCCGACATCCTCAACTTTGCCCTGCGCATCGCCGGTGCAGGGCAGATCGCCGGGCTCACCGAGGCGGACGTGCTGGCCATCGGCGCGGCCATGTCTTCGGTGGGCGTCGAGGCGGAGGCCGGTGGTACCGCGGTCCAGAAGGTGCTCCTGGCCATGAACACGGCCGTGGTGACCAACTCGGATCAGCTGGAGACATACGCTGCCACGGCGGGGATGAGCGCCGCCGAGTTTGCCACCGCCTGGGAGACCGATGCTGCGGCGGCGTTCGCCGCGTTCGTCGAGGGCCTGGGCGCCCAGGGCGACGATGCAATCCTGACCCTCGAGGAGCTGGAGCTCAAGGACCAGCGCCTGGTGCGGGCTTTCCTGTCGCTGGCCGGGTCCGGAGACATACTAACGGACTCGCTGGCTCTCTCCAATGATGCGTGGGCCGAAAACACGGCGCTGGCCGATGAGGCGGCCCAGTTCTACGCCACTTCCGAGAGCAAGATGGCGATCTTCCGGAACAGCATCACCAACCTCAAGGACGACATCGGTTCGGCGTTCCTGCCCGTCTTGGGCGACATGCTGGGGATGCTCGGCGAGCTCGTCGACCAGTACGCGCCCCTGGTGGTGTCCTGGTTTGAGGAGCGGATCGCGCCGGCGGTGGAGACGTTGGTCGGTGCGTTCGGCGACCTCCTGGCCGGTGACGTGGAGGGCTTTCTCGAGGGCGTTCAGGGGGCGCTGGCCAACCTGGTGGGGCCGGAGGTAGCGGAGCAGGTCTTTGAGGTGGTCGAGGCCGTGCAGGCGTTCATCTCCGAGGCGGCGGCGTTCGTCTCTGAGCACTCCGAGGAGTTCAAGGGCGCACTGGTGGGCATCGGCGCCGTCCTGGCAGCGGCGGCCATCGCCTCGGCGATCACGGGCATCGGGGGCGCTATCGCGGCGCTGGCCAACCCCATCACGGCCATCATCGCCGCGGGCGCGCTGTTGGGCGCCGCCTGGGCCGGGGATTGGGGCGGCATCCGCACGACGCTGACCGAGGCCTGGGAGGTGATCCAGCCGACGCTCGAGGTGGTGCGCGAGTGGCTCGAGGTGAACATCCCGGCGGCCGTCGCCTGGATGCGCGACGCCATCGACACGGCCCTCGCATTCATCACCGGGCTGTGGACCTCCCACGGCGAGGAAACGACCGGCGCCGTCTCCAGCATGTGGGCCACCATTGAGACGGCCTTTGGCGACGCCGTGGCGTTCGTCCAGGGCCTGATCGAGGGGGCGCTCGGCTGGATGCGGGGCTGGTGGGAGGATCACGGTGAGGCGGTGACCACCGTCGTGACCGTGCTGTGGGATGCGATCAAGAGCGCCTTTGCCGACGCCTCCGAGGTGGTCACCGGCGTGGTGGAAGCACTGTGGAGCGCCGTCACGGGGTTCTTCCAGGAGAATCAGGAGGCGATCCAGGAGGGGGTGACCACGTTCCTGGGCATCGTCCAGGAGGTGTGGAGCGCCTTCTCCGACACGCTCCTGGCCTACGTCGAGTCGCTGTGGAGCCTCCTGGGGATCGCCTTTGAGACCGGGGCGGAGGTGGTCGGGCAGATATTCGAGCTGTTCGCCGCGGTGCTCACCGGGGATTGGGAAGCGGCGCAAGAGGCCCTGGTGGCCATCGCCGAGGCGATCTGGGGGGGCGTGGAAGGCGCCTTTGAGGTGGGCAAGGGCCTGGTGGAGACGGTGGTCACCAACACGGTGGACTCCATCAAGGCAATCTTTGACGTCGACCTGTCGTCGATCGGCGCCAACATCATGCAGTCGCTCCGGGACGGCATCTCGGGTGCGGTGAGCACGGTGACCGACGCGGTCTCCGGCGTGGCCAGCGGCATCGTGGGCGCCGTCACCGGGTTCCTGGACATGCACTCGCCATCTCGGGTAATGCGGCAGATCGGCCTGGACATCGTCGCCGGGTTGGTACAGGGGATCGAGGCGGGCGAGACGCTGGTCAACGACGCGGTGAACCAGATGTTCGCCGTGGCGGGGGCGCTGGGGGGCTTTGGCGGCCAGGCCGCCAAGATGCTGCGAGCGCGGACCCTCGACCCGGCCAAGGAGCGCCTCGAGGAGATCGACGCGCTCCTGGAGGAACTGGAGCAGCGGGAGGCGGAGCGCGGGCTGGATCCCATTGCCCATGCCTACGAGATGCAGCTCCTCAAGGAACGCGCCCGGCTGACGGGCGAGATCGCTGAACAGGAGGAGCGCATCCTGGCGCTGCAAAAGCAGCAGGAGGACCTGGCGTTTCTGCAGCAACAGATGAAGCTCCTGGACCTCATCGCGGAGCACGGCCTGGACGCCGGCGATATCCTGGGCGGCCTCGAGATGGGGCTCGACGCCGACATGGGCGACGTGATCGACGCCATGACGCGGGCCATGGAGGCGATCATCACCGAGGCCCAGAGCACGTTGGGCATCCACTCGCCGTCCAAGGTGGCCGCCGAGGAGGTGGGCGTGCCACTGGCCGAGGGCATCTGGCAGGGGTTCGCCGGCGCCATGCGGCGGCTGGTGGATCCGGCCCGCTACGAGCTCCCCCAGATGGCGCCGGTGATGGCGGGGAGTGAGGTGCACTACCACCTGTCGATCCAGACCTCGGCACCGACTGAGCCGATCATCCAGGACTTTCGCATGATGGAGGCGCTGGGCCTATGACGCTGTACGCCGAGAAGGCCACGTGGGCGCTGGTGCTCGCCGATGGTTCCGAGCTGCCCCTGACGCCCCAGGAGGGGGTCACGGTCGATCAGGTGCAGGGCGTGGGGATGCCGCCGGTGGCCAACGTCACCACACCCTATGCGCTCCTGGACGGGGCCGCCTGGCAGCGGGCGGTGGCCCAACCGCGGGTCGTGACGCTGGTCCTGCGGGCGGTGGGGGGATGCAGGGACGGGCTGGCGCGGGTGCGGCGGGCGCTCGTTGGAGCGGTGAGCCCGCATCGTGGCCCTCTCCCCCTGACGCTCCGCCACTATGGCCCCGAGGGGGTACGCGATCTCGCCGTACTATGACGCCGGCCTGGAGGGCGGTGGCCACACGGGATGGTCAGAGGAGATCGGCCTGCGCCTCCTGGCCGTCGATCCCTACTGGTACGGGCCGGAGGAGGCGGCGGCGCTCGATCCATCGGAGAGCCTGGCGGTGAGCAGCGTCGTGGCCCGTGGGCCGGAGGGGTGGGACGCGCTGAACGGGGGCTTGATCTTGACTGCGGGCATGATGGACAACTGCTGGTTGGCAGAAGCGCCGAACGGCGACCTGCTGGCGGGCGGGCGGTTCGACCAGGACGCCTTTGGCAACCCGATCGCAAACGTGGCCCGCTGGAACGGCTCGGCCTGGGCGCCCCTGAGCGCCGACGAGCCCAACCTCCTAGTGACCGAACTCGTCGTCGATGCGGACGGCAACGTCTACATCGGCGGACAGTTTAGCGCGATCGGCGCGGCGCCATTCGGGCGCGTGGCGATGTGGGATGGCTCGGCCTGGCATAATCTGGATGGCGGCATGGACCTCACGGTGAATTGCCTCGCCGTGGGGCCGGACGGATCGGTGTACGCGGGAGGGGCTTTCACGACTGCGGGGGGCAGTCCCGCTGCTCGAGTGGCTCGCTGGGACGGCTCTTCCTGGCATGCGATGGGCGCGGGATTTCCCGATGTCGTGACCTCGCTGGCTATCGCGCCGGATGGTTCTGTATATGCGGGAGGGTGGTTCACGAAGGCGGGCGGGGCGGTAGCCGATTATTTCGCCTGTTGGAATGGGGTGGCCTGGGAGGGGCTGGGCCAGGACGTAGAGGGAGTGATACAGGCCATCACGATAGGACCTAACGGCGACTTGTACGCCGGTGGTGCCATCGACGCACCGAACGTGCTAATCGGCCGCTGGGATGGCAGTGCGTGGCATCGGCTGGGTGCCGGGGTAAATGGCAGTGTCTATGCGCTCACCTTTGGGCCGGACGGGAATCTCTACGTTGGCGGAAGATTCACGTCCGCTGGGGGGCTGGCGCTGGCACAGCGCGCAGCGATCTGGAACGGATACTCCTGGCTACCCTTGGATATCAACCTCCCGGGCGATCCGCGTGTTTCCGGCGTTTCCTACATCGGCGATACGCTCTATCTCGGCTTTGATACGAGCGGCACGGCGCTCACATCGGGCTATACCACCGTCACCAACCCCGGC
>JAAZBY010000379.1 GCA_012513595.1 Chloroflexota bacterium | reverse complement strand
TCGAACATGGGCAACGGCATCTACACCAACGATACCGTCATCGGCCTGCTCGAAGAGATCCTTGAGTCACAGAACATGAACCTCGGCAACGACATCGCGTCGAAGGACGGCCGGACTCTGTTCAAGGGCACGCCGCTCACCTACACCCCGAAACTGGATGCGGACACGACCTGCCCCATCTACATGCTGGACTGGTCGAATCTGTGCGTCGGCGTCATGCCGGGGTGGGAGAACAACCTCTCGAAGCCCTACATGGTGCCCGGCAATCACACCGTCCGCCGCGTTGATCTGGACTGCACCATGAACATGGTCTGCACGGATCGCCGCCGCCAGGCCGTCATCAGCAAGTAAGAAAGGAAGAGTAGTACCATGAATTACACTGCCAATGGCCCCACGGCCCTCCCCCTCGCCATTTCCTCCTGGGTGTGGTATGAGGGCACCGACGCGCTCCGCGAAGGCGAAGCCGTCTGCTACAACACGGACTACGGCACCGCGACCGCCAAGGACGCCCGCCGCGCCAACCACGTCGAGCGCCCGTCGCTCACGAACAACCGCGCCTTCGCCGGCGTGGCCGCCCGCGACTACCCGGCCTCCTCGACCGGTCAGTTCATCGAGATCTACGTCCCCGGGTCCCGCGGTGTCAACATCGCGCTCGGCGTGGACACCGTCATCGGGACCGGCGTGCTGACCTTCGTGGCCGGCGCCGCCGGGTCGCACCGCGGGCGGTTCTACTCCGGCAAGTACCTGGGCCGCGGCTCCGCCATCCCGCGCCAGACCGTGACCGCCGTGCTGGAATCCAGCATGACCGGCGACTGGTCGCTGGCCAAGGACGGCGTGACGTTGACCGTCACGGCGACCGCCGGCCTGGCTGCTGGCGATACCGTCGTCCTTGTGGGCGGCGAGGACGAGGGTGGCGGCAAGGCCATCGTCCCAGGCAAGTACACCATCGCCAGCATCACGAGCGCCACGGCTCTCGTGCTGTCGTCCTCGGCGGTCGGTGCCACCCCGGGCGCGGCGCTGACCTGCACCGGGTATGCCTACACGGGCAATCCCAAGTGCCAGGCCGACCTGCTCGAAGGCGACGAGTCCGCCGGAGTCGAGTTCATCAGCCTGCCCAACGCCGGCGGCGACAACCAGCCCTACATGGTGGGCGGCGTCTCCTACGTCTGCGGCGGGGTCACCCTTGCCGCCGACGCCGAGTGCGAACTGGCGCAGGGCACGCTCCCCGGAGAGAAGAAGGCGTTCATCTGCCTCGGCACGCTGACCACGGGCGACTTCGTCGTCGATCTGGTCACGGCCGGCGTGGCGCTGACGCGCTCGGGCGAGGGAGCCATCGTGCCACTGGCCGAGGTCAACGGGATCGACGCGGCCGCCGACGCCTGCTACTTCCAGTTCAATGGTGCTCTGTGGCACCTGATGGATGTGGCCGGCGGCGCCACCGCGGTGTAACCGCGTGATTCCTGCGGGGCCCGGCCGGTTTCGGCCGGCCGGCCCCTCTCTTCCGTGCTATCACCAAGGAGAACCCAATGAGCAAAGAAAAAGACATCTTCGACGAGGCGCCGGCCCCTGTGACGCCGCCCAAGTTCGATCCGCGGGTGGACGAGTACGCCTGCCAGATTTTCGCTGCGATGGGGTACGACCCGAAGAACCTGCCACCCATGCTGGTCAAGACCTATTCCGATGTCAAGCTCCGCAAGGACCGCTTGGCTCCGGGCCGCCTGACGGCGGGCGAGTTTGCCATCGTGGCGCACCTGGCCGACCTCTACGGCAAGACCGAGGAATGACATGGGCGTGCAACTCTCACGGAGCGGAACCACGGCGATCCCCTCGGGCTCCAGCACGCACCGCGTGACTGGGCTCGGCTTGGATTTCACGCCGACCGGCGTAAGCGTCAACCTGCG
>JAAZBY010000378.1 GCA_012513595.1 Chloroflexota bacterium | reverse complement strand
GGCCGTCGGCATGTACAGGCCGTAGCGGGCCGGGATCTCGATGTCCATCTCCCAGGCGTCCATCCCGCCGACAGAGATCGCCGTGATGACATGGTCGGCCCCGACGAGCGATTCGCGCCGGTCGGTGGTGCTCTCGATCGTGAGGTCGGCGCCGAGCCGGTCCACCAGGAGGCGGCAGAGCCGGTCCATCACCTCCAGGCGCCGGGCGTCGACGTCCATCAGCGCGATGGTGCTGCCGGCCAGGGGACGGCTCTCGACGAACAGGCGCATCAACTGGGGGACAAAGGTGCTGCTTCCGCCACCGATGATGGTGATCTTGCTGGCCACGGCCGCTCCTTTCACGTGAGGGGACGACGACGAGAATCGCACGGTCCGGGTTGCGGGTCGGGCGCATTCTGGCCGGGCGGAGGGGGCCTGTCAAACAGGCGCGTGACGGGGCATTGACGGTTCTGTGCGGCTGGCTAGAATGGGCCGAGCCTTCCATACGGAGAACCAAGCACCCATGATGTTGACTGCCCAGCTCGCGCAAGCCCTACCCGTCCTGCTCCTCATCGTCGTCGGCGTCCTGGTGCGCCTGGCCGGCCTGGTGGACCGCTCCTCGCGGCTGATCCTAACCCGACTGGTGTACTATGTGACCATCCCGGCCGCGATCTTTACCTCGATCTCGCGGTCCACCCTGTCTGGCGACCTGATCGCCCTGCCCGTCATCGGCTTTGTGGTGCCGTGCGTGCTGGCCGGGATCATGTACCTGGCCACGCGAGACATCGCCAGCCAGCCGCGGCGCCGCGGCGTCCTCCTCGTGGCCATGGTCGTGTTGGCCGTTTTCGCCTACCCGTTCTTTGAGGTCTACTATGGCGCCGACGGGCTGGTGCGCATGGCTATGTTTGACGTCGGCAACGCCCTGTACGCCGGCACTGCCGCGATGTGGCTGGCAGAGCGGTTCGGCGCCAACGGGCAGGAGCGCCGGCCCCTCAACTGGCGCAAGGTGCTGACCTCCCCGCTCTTGTTGGCGGCCGTCGGCGGGGTGGTGGCGTCCTGGGTCGGCCTGCCCCTGCGCGGGCCCGTGTGGGAGGCGCTGGAACTACTGCGCGCCGCCAACACCCCCCTGGCCATGATCGCCGTAGGCGTCTTTCTGGAGCCGCAGACCTCGCACCTCGGGCTGATCCTGCGCTACGTCGGGGTGCGGATGGCTCTGGGCGGCGCCCTGGCCCTGGGGCTGGCCCTGGCGCTGGGGCTGGACGGCCTCAGCGTGGTGACGGCCTGCGTCGGCTCGGCCATGCCGGCGGGTACCACCGCCCTGGTCTACGCCGGGGCCGAGGGGTTGGACACCGAGTTCGCCGCCTCGCTGATCTCCTCGACGTTGGTCGTCGGCGTGGTGGTGATCAGCCTGCTCCCCCTGCTCCTCGGGCGCCTCTTCCTCTAGCCGGCGGGCGATCCCCTGGGAGCGCCTCACTGGGGCGCCGGCGGCTCCCCCTCGAACTCCTGGACAAAGCGCAGCAGGTCCTCCACGGCGCGCACCACGAGCTCATTCTGGCTCATGCCGAGCCACTCGGCCGTCTGCGCCAGGTGCTCTTTGATGGCGCCTGGGAAGCGCACCAACAGAGCCTGCTCGGCCTCCGCCTCATCGGCGACGACCAGGCGGTCTCGTGATGCCAGACGCACCGCCTTGGGCTCGGCGCGCACCAGATAGCGCAGGAAGCGTTCGGCGGCGCGCGCGTCCGGCTCGCCCGAGGGCCAATAGGCCTTCTCCACCATCCAGCGGTGCACTTCGATGCGCGGGCCGCTGAGCTCAACCCCCCCAGGGGCGGCCCGCCAGGTGCAGCCGGGGTTCTGCTCCTCAACCAGGGCCGCCAGGCGTGCGCCGCCCGGGCCACCGGGTATGCGTACTGTGGCCATGCGCCCTTCCTCCCTGCAGGTCCTCTCGTACCACCGTGTGCCCCTAATCTAGCGCGATGGCCGTATACCGTCAACGTCATAGAGCGGCATGATATCACCCGATGATACCACCCTTTACCTGCCCCTGTGGACAACTGTGGGAACAACGTCACTGGGCCGCGGGTGCTGCAGGAATCGCTGCAGGATGCCGCGCCGCGCGCTGCGGCCGGGGCGGGATCCCTGTGGGTAACGGGCCCCTGTGGATAAGTGGGGACAGAGTGCACAGCCTCATGCCGCTCTCGCCGGGCACTGCAGTCCGGCCTGCACGGTGTGCAGGGAGTCCTGCGTAGGGCGCCAAGTGGTTGCCCGGCGCAACGCCGTGTTGTAAAATGGAGTGGCAGACGTGTTCACGCTGGAGCGCGCCGGGTAAGGAGGCGGGCCGATGATGCGAGGAAGGGTGCGTATCGGGCGGGTGCGCGGGATCCCGATCCGCGTGGACGCCAGCTGGATCGTCATCTTTGTGTTGCTCACCTGGAGCATGGCCCGCAGCGTGTTCCCGGGGATGTTCCCACACTGGTCACCGGCGCTGACGTGGGGGACGGCGGTGGCCACGGCGCTGCTCTTTTTCCTCTCCGTCCTGATCCACGAGATCTCGCACTCGCTCGTGGCGCTGGCCAACGGCTTGCCGGTGCGCGATATCACCCTCTTTATCTTTGGCGGCGTCTCGCAGATCGACGAGGAGCCGCGCAGCCCGCGCTCAGAGTTCCTGGTGGCCCTGGTCGGCCCCCTCTCGAGCCTGGTCATTGGCGGGCTGTTGATACTGCTGTACTTGGCCACGCGCGGCAAGAGCGAGCCCGTGGCGGCGGTGGCGCTGCTTCTGGGGCGCATCAACCTCAGCCTGGGCGTCTTTAACCTGGTGCCAGGCTTCCCCCTAGACGGCGGCCGCGTGCTGCGGGCCGCCCTGTGGGCTTGGCGCAAAGACGTCACCTGGGCGACGCGCTGGGCAGCCCGCACCGGCTCTTTCATCGCCCTCGTCTTTATCCTGGTTGGCATCGTGACGGCCTTTACCCAGGACTTTTTGAACGGCATGTGGCTGGCCTTTATCGGCGTGTTCATCGACAACGCCGCCCGTTCCAGCTACGGCCAGCTGGCCCTGCGCAACCTGCTGGACGGGCATACCGTCGCCGAGATCATGAGCGAAGGGTGCCAGCTGATCCCGCCGCAGCTGACGCTCGACGTGTTCGTGGAACAGTACCTGATGGGCGAGGCGCGCCGCTGCTACCCGGTCGGCACGCGCGACCAGGTCATCGGCCTGCTCACGATCCACGGTGTCCGCTCGGTACCCACCTCGGCCTGGCGAGACAAGCGCGTCAGCGAGGTGATGACGCCGCTCGCCAAGCTGGTGGTCGTCAGCCCGGAGACGCCCCTCTGGGATGCGCTGCGGAACATGACCGCCGAGGGGGTCAATCAGTTGCCCGTCCTGAGCGATGGGCAGTTGGTGGGCATGGTCTCTCGTGAGAACCTGATCTCTTTCCTCCACGCCCGCACGGCCGTGCTCGGCTGAACGGGCCAGGCGGTGCCCAGGGGCCGGCCAGCAGATACCGGAAGGCGCAACAGACCATGAGAATCCTCTATCTCGACTGCGACACCCTGCGTCCCGACCATCTGGGCTGCTACGGTTACCCGCGCCAGACCTCGCCCAACATCGACCGTCTGGCAGCGAAGGGCACCCGCTTCGAGAACTGCTACGCCACCGACACCCCCTGCCTGCCCTCGCGCGCGGCGCTGTTCCGCGGGCGCTTTGGCATCCACACAGGAGTCGTCGGCCACGGCGGCACCGCCGCCGACGAGCGCCTGGAGGGCGCGTCGCGGCAGTTCCGGCAGTCTCGCGAGGCGGCCAGCTGGATGGAGGTGCTGCGCGAGGCGGGGCTGCACACCGTCTCCGTCAGCCCGTTTGCCGAGCGGCACTCGGCCTGGTGGTTCTACCGGGCCTTTTCGGAGATGATCAACCCCGGCAAGGGCGGGCAAGAGCGCGCCGATGAAGTCGCCCCGCTGGCGATCGACTGGATCCGCCGCAACGCGTCGCGCGACAACTGGTTCCTGCAGGTGAACATGTGGGACCCGCATACCCCCTATCGCACCCCGCTGGCCTACGGCAACCCCTTTGAGGGCCAGCCCCTCGACGGCTGGATGACCGAGGAGAGGATCCGCCGCGACTATGCCGCCTACGGGCCGCACTCGGCCCAGGACGTGGGCGGCTACGGGCCCAACGACACCGCGCGCTACCCGCGCCTGCCGCACGACATCGCCACGCTCGGCGATTACCAGCGCTGGATCGACGGGTACGACACCGGCATCCGCTACATGGACGATCACATCGGCCAGATCCTCGCCGCCCTCGACGAGCAGGGCGCCCTGGATGACACGGCCATCATCGTCTCGTCGGACCACGGTGAGAACCAGGGCGAGCTGAACGTCTACGGTGACCATCAGACGGCCGATCACATCACCGCGCGCATCCCGCTGATCATCCGCTGGCCGGGGCTGCCCGCAGGCCGCGTGGACCGCGGCCTGCACTACAACCTGGACCTGCCGCCCACGGTCTCAGCGCTCCTCGGGGCCCGCACTCCCGAGCGGTGGGACGGGCGCTCCTTCGCCGGGAGCCTGACCCAGGGTGCTGATACGGGAAGGGAGTATCTCGTCGTCAGCCAGTGTGCCTGGAGCTGCCAGCGCAGCGTGCGCTTTGGGGGGCACCTTCTGGTCCGCACCTATCACGACGGCCTCAAGGGCTACCCGCCGGTGATGCTTTTCGACGTCGAGAGGGATCCGCACGAGACGCACGACCTGGCCCCCGAGCGGCCGGACCTGGTCAACCAGGGGCTGGCCATCCTCGAACGCTGGCATGCTGAGATGATGGCCTCGTCCGACACCGACCGCGACCCCCTCTGGACGGTGCTGCGCGAGGGAGGCCCTTTCCACACCAGGGGCTGGCTCGAGGAGTATTGCCAGCGGCTGGAGGCGACCGGCCGCGCCGGCCTGGCCGCGGAGCTGCGGGAGGGGCATTCCGGCGGAGAGTGGTCCTCGCGGGCCCGCCCCTAGGCCGTGCGCCCTCCGCTGCGCCCGTTAGGGGTTGACAGCGTGGCACCCTGTCGCTATCCTGGCCCGTGAGTTGATTGGCCGCGCCTGGCGGTACCACGGTGGAGCAGATGCCCAAATCCTTCCGCTTTGATGATCCCTTCTACCCGGTGCCCGCCGCGGCGGTGGATGCCGACCCGGCGGCGACCATCGCCGAGCTCTTTTTCCGCGTGGCGCGCCTAGAGCAAACCCTGCAAGAGCAGCGGGTAGTGGCCTCCGCCGAGCAGGCTGCCCTGCTCCTGGCGCAGGTGGGCATCTCGGACGCTTTGGTCAGCCTGGTGGAGCGGATCGGCGTCCCCGCCAGCGCCCAACAGGCCATGCTGGCGCGCGGCGTGGCCGAGCTGGGGCAGAAGCTCATGGCCGAGCTGCGCGAGCGCGGCGTAACGCCCATCGAGACCCTGGGCCTCCCCGTTGACACGGAGCACAGCGACGTGGTGGGCTATGAGGCCAACCCGCAGGTTCCCGAGGGGTCGGTGCTCCGCGAGGTGCAGATGGGCTACCTGTGGCGGGGCGGCGTGTTGCGCCGGGCGCAGGTGGTCGTGAGTGGCACGCCCCCGGCGCCGCCTGAGGGCGGCCCCAACCGGGGCAGGAGGGCAAAGGGCGCATGACGGAAACGCCCATCCGCTGCCCCTACTGCGGGGGGTGGCTACCTGAGGAGGCCACCATCTGCCCGGACTGCCATGAGGACCTGGCCGCTTTGGTGCGGCTGGCCCGGCAGCACGCTATCTACTACAACGAGGCGCTGTCGCTGGCGCGCGAAGGGGACCTCGAGGCAGCCCGCCTCAAGCTCTTCATGGCGCTCGAGCGTTGCGGGCGCTTTTTGCCGGCGCAGCGCCTGCTGACCAAGGTGGCCGCGGCCCAGGGTGACTGGGCCCTGGCGCGGCGCTCGGCGGCCCGCGCGCTCGACCTGGCGCCCGACGACGACCTGGTGCGGCGCCTGGCCGCCGAGGTCGAGGCCGAGGCCACCAGGCAGTTGCCCCCTGCGGCGCGCCGCCAGGCGCCTGCCACGCCGCCGGCCGACCCGAGCAGCCCCCCCGCGCCCGCCGCCGCCGGCCGCCCGGCGCGCCGCCGCGGCCTTCTGGGGGCTGTCTTGGGGCTCAGCAGCAAAGAGGATCGTCACTAGCCGCCCCGCCCGTACCGCCCGCACGGTGATGCGCTGCGGGCTGCGGGCTGGCGGCTGAGCCCTGTGGGCTCACGGCGAGACCACAGAAGAAGGGAGACCCCTAGTGCCCCCACAGAGTGCCAAAGACATACTGCTCGCCAAGATTGCCGACCGCTCGGCCCGCGTGGGGGTTGTCGGCCTTGGGTACACGGGGCTGCCACTGCTCGTCGAGTTCGCCAGGGCGGGGTACTGCACGGTCGGGATCGACCTGGACTCGCGGCGCTGTGACGAGATCAACCGCGGCCAGAGCTTCACCAGCGACATCCCCTCGGGGGTGCTCGGCGCCCTGGTCGCCGAGGGCAAGATCAGCGCAACGACCGACTATGCCGCCGTGCGCGAGCTGGACGCGGCCATCATCTGCGTCCCCACCCCCCTCGGTAAGGCCAAGGATCCCGACATCTCTTATATCGTCTCCGCCACCGACTCGTTGGGGCCGCACCTGCACCCGGGGCTCCTCGTAGTTCTGGAGAGCACTACCTACCCCGGCACGACTGAGGAGATCGTGCTGCCGCGCCTGCGCGCCAACGGCCACACTGTCGGCACGGACCTCTTCCTGGGGTACTCGCCCGAGCGCGTTGACCCCGGCAACCCGACCTTCGGGACGCGCAACACCCCCAAGGTCGTCGCCGGCCTTACGGCAGACTGCCGTGAGGTGGTGGTGGCCCTCTATGAGACGGTGGTCGACACCGTCGTGCCGGTGTCCTCGCCGTCGACGGCCGAGATGACCAAGATACTGGAGAACACCTTCCGCGCGGTCAACATCGGCCTGGCCAACGAGTTTGCCGTGATCTGCGAGCGCTTGGGGATCGACGTCTGGGAGGTGGTCGCCGCGGCCAAGACCAAGCCGTTCGGCTTTATGCCCTTCTACCCCGGCCCTGGGCTGGGCGGGCACTGCATCCCCATCGACCCCCTCTACCTGACCTGGAAGATGCGCTCTCTTGGCCAGCAGACGCGCTTTATCGAGCTGGCCGACACGGTGAACTCGAGCATGCCGCAGTACGTCGTCGGGCGCTTGGCCGATGCCCTGAACGACGAGGAGAAGCCGATCCGCGGCCGGCGCATCCTGGTGCTCGGCGTGGCCTACAAGGGTGACGTGGCCGACCTGCGCGAGAGCCCGGCCATCGAGATCATCCAGGCGCTCTGCCAGCGCGGCGCCCTGGTGGAGTACAGCGACCCGTACATCCCCGAGCTGGTCCTCCTGAACGGCGATCGGCTGCAGTCCGTCCCCCTCAGCGCGCCGGTACTGCAGTGGGCCGACTGCGTTCTGGTGCATACCGCCCACCGGGCGTTCGACTGGCAGTTCGTGGCGGACAACGCCCGCCTCGTGTTTGACGCGCGGAACGCCATGGCCGGGGTGAAGGGCGGCCGCTGCCGCATCGTGCGCCTCTAGCGCCACCCGGCCGGGTGCCGGGCGCGCCCCACGCACAAGGAACGCCAAAGTCCGGCACGCCGCTCAGCGGCGTGCCGGACCTGTTCTTCCTGATGAGAGGCCTAGTGGCCCCGCTCTCGGATGTACTCGGCGACGTTTACGTTGATGACCTGGTCCTCGACGGTGAACACCGCCCAGGGGGTGCCCGTGTCCAGCCAGGTGGCCGAGCCGACCGCGCTGAGCGGGGTGCCGTCGATCCGCGGCCCCTCCTCGTTCCGCGTGATCCACAGGATCTTGGGCTGGCCCTCGCCAGGCTCGCGGTAGCGCATCGCCTCCATGGCGTCGATCAGCCCCGTCTCCGGGTTGAAGCGTACGACAAAGGTGTCCTCCTGGTCCTCAAAGGGGACGTAGAGGAGGGCGGTGTCCGCGTCCACCGGCTCCCAGCGCACGCGGGGGTCGGTGGCCAGGATGGCCGGGAACATAGCCCCCTCCGCCCAGAGCGCCAGGTTGGCGGCCTGATTGGTGTTGGGGTCGTCGCGATAGTGGCCCATGGGGCCCTCGAAAAAGCTGGCGCCGTCCAGGTAGCCCTCGTCAATCCGCAGCACCGGCTGCCCGAAGAAGGTCGCCTCAAAGTAGTGGCGATAGTCCTTCCCGGCGTTGTGCACAAAGACGAACCGCGCCTGCAGCGGGATGCCCAGCATCGGGCGCATTGTCGCGCGGCCCGTCAGAACGGTAGTCTCGATCACCGGCAGGCTCTCGCCGTACACGGCGCGGAAAAAGCGCTCCACCGGCGCCGGCAGCCCCTTGGGCAGCGGCACGGTGGTGACGTCGGCCGGCGTCCTCTCCACGAAGGGCGGGAAGGGGCGCGGCCGAATGGCCAGCCCCACGGCGATCACGGCCGCCAACCCCACGACCACGGCCAGAGCGATGGCAAGACCCTTCATTTCCCTCCACATCCCCAGTACATCCTAGCGGAAGAACGACCGCCATGCGCCGCGCACCCCGCCGACAACGATCCCCATGGCAATGGCCACCACCAGGGCCGCCAGAGAGACCGCCACCGCCAGGCTGGGTGGCCCGAGCAGGGCCAGGAAGGCCTGCACCAGGGTGGCGGCCAGCGGCTCGGGCGGCAGGGCCGTGCCCAAGGTCGCCAGCGCGAGCTGCAGCGCCCGCGGGAAGGCCCGCAACAGGTAAAAGGCGCCCGCGCCGAAAAGCAGCCAGATCAGCCAGAACAGCCACTCGTGCCGGGCCAGGGGACGGCTGATCCGGCGACCCAGGCGCACCAGGGCCCGCACCCAGGCGAACACCGTGCGCCAGGCCCCCGGCAGCGCCCCGGCCAGCATGCGGCGGAAGATGCGCCACCCCTCGCGGAGGAGCGAGACGCGCGCCGTCACCGGCACCACCAGCGCCCCCTGCCCGGCGGCCTGCACGGTGACCTCGCCCTTTTGCTCCCGCCGGAAGGGCAGCCCCTCGGCGTGTACGTGCACATGGACGTCCACCGGCACGCCGGCCCACAGGTTGGCCCGGGCGGGCTTGACCTCCAGCCAGGGCTGTGACGAGGCCAGCTCCACCTGGACGTAGCCGCGCGTGGCGTTCCGCAAGGTCACGGTGCGGATGAGCGCCGCCTCGCGCGCCACCGAGCCGAGCTCTACCTTGGCCGGGTCAGCCGCGACCTTGGGCCGCACCAGGCCGGGGTCGACAGAGCGGAGAAAGGCCTCCAGCCCGGCGTCGGGGTTCTTGTGCGCCGCGACGATCTCGTCCGCCGCAACGACCAGGTCCAGCCGGTTCAGGTCGCGCAGCCAGCGCTGAAAGTCGCCCTTGTAGAGGAAGGAGCGCGCCGCGTCCCAGTGCTCGTCCGACAGGGCGGGGAGCGAGGTGACGCTGCGGATCTGGGCGCCGCCGGGGAAGGTAAAGGTCTGCAGGGCGCGCTTGGGCGTGGCGATCGCCTCGAGCGCCTGGCGCAGCTCGGCCGCGCTGGGCCGGTCGCCCGGCTCGGTGCGCAGGCAGCGCTCCAGCGCGAGCGAGACCTCCCGTGGCAGCTTGTTCAGGTTGGGCCACTGGAAGGGGTGCCCGCGCGGGTCATCGTCGGTCAGCAAGTGGTAGGCGGTGGCCGCCAGCCCGAACACGTCGGACTGGGGGACGGCGCGGCCGCGGTATTGCTCGGGGGCGGCGTAGCCGTCGGTGCCGTAGGCCTCCTCCTTGTCGGCCGCTCCCTCGTGGTGCTCGCCGTCGCGGCGGACGCTGGCCGTGCCAAAGTCCACCAGGCGCACGTAGCCCAGCTGCGTCTCAACGATCAGGTTGGCCGGCTTGACGTCGCCATGCACCACTGGGCGAGAGCGCGAGTGCAGGTACTCGAGGATCCCGCAGGCCTGGATGGTGTAGCGCAGGGCATCCTCCACGGCCAGTAGTTTGCGGGGCACCTGGCGCCCCTCGCCATCCTCGTGAGAGACAAAGGCCTCCAGCGTCTCGCCCTGGATGTGCTCCATGACGATGTAGAAGCGCCCGTGTTCGGTAAAGAACGTATAGATCTCGGGCACGCCGGGGTGGCGCAGGTAGGCCAGGGTGCGCCCCTCTTCCTCAAAGCGCTGCTGCGCCGCGGCCTGCTCTGCGGGGTTGGCCGCGTCATAGTACTCGAGCATCTGCTTGACGATGACCAGCCGGTCAAAGGCGCGGTGGTCGCGCGCCAGGTAGACCGAGCCCATGCCACCGGTCGTCAACGGGCGCTCGATGACATAGTCTCCGCCCAAGAGCGGGGTACCGGGCGCCAGGCGCGCATCCAGCCGCGCACCACAGTGCGGGCAGAAGCGCGCCTCGGCGCGCAGCGGCTTCAGGCAGAGCGGGCAAGATCGCTCCACTAGCCGATCCTAAAGATCATCTGCACCCGGCCAGCGCGGATCTCGTCGCCATCGCGCAGGTCGACGGCCACCCCCGGCTGTACCTGGTGGCGGTTCAGGTAAGTATAGTTGGTGCTGTTCAGGTCCTCGAGCGTGTAGCGGCCGCCGGCCAGGGCGATGCGCAGGTGTCGGCGAGAGACGCCGCCCTCCTCCGCGCCGTGCGGCGAGAGGTCCACGTCCGGGTAGACGCCGGAGTAGGGGTCCTCCCGCCCGACGACCACCTGCGGCCCCACGGGCAGGGGGATCTCCACCCCACTGGGGACGATCACCAGCCTGGCTGGCGCCACCGACACGGCGGGCTGAGCGGCCGGCGCGGCCACCGGCTGCGCGGCCGCTGGCTGGGCGGCCACCGGCGGCGGTGCGGCAGTGACGGCGGGCTGGGGCGCCGCAGCGCCGGCAGCGCCCGCGCCCGCGCCCACCAAGGCGGCGCCGCAGAACTGGCAAAAGACGTCCTCCGGGGCGTGAGCGGCCCCACAGGCCGGGCACTCGGCCGCGGCCGCCCCAGAGGCGGGAGCCGCCGCAGCAGGCGCCGGAGCGGGTGCAGGCGCGGCAGCCGCGGCAGGCGCGGGAGCCGCGGCAGGCGCGGGAGCCGCGGCAGGCGCCTCGACGGGCGCCGCCGCGGGCGCCGAAGCGGCGCTCGGCTGCGCGGGGCGCTGGGCAGGGGGGCGCTCGGTGCGCTGCGCGCCGCAGGCGAAGCAGAACTCGTCCTCCGGCCCCAGCGTGGCGCCGCAGAAGGCACAGGCGGCGCCGGCGGCCACCGCGGCCCCAGGAGGCGCGGCCTCGACGGGGATGGCCTCGCTGGCCTCCGGCTGGGGCGCCTCGAGGGGCGCGCCGCACTCGCCGCAGTACGCCTCACCCGGGGTGTTCAGGGCGCCGCAGTTGCCGCAGCGCCCGGCGGGCTCGGCCGGCACCGCGGCCGGCGCTGCGGCCGGCGGGGGCATCACCGGTTGCTGGGGCGGTTCCGCCGCCACAGGGGGCGCGGCCGCTGTGGCGGGTTTCGCCGTAGCGGCGGGTGCCGCCGTAGCGGCGGGGGCCGCCGCGGCAAAGCGGGTGCCGCACTGGTCGCAAAAGATCGCGTCATCCGGCGCGATGTTGCCGCAGTTCACACACTTTTGCATGGTTTGCTCCTTTGTCAGGCGGATCATCCCGGGAGGTCGGGAAGCTTTTGCGTCAGCTTACGGGTCTGGTAGCGCAGTTTCTTGGTGCCCAAAGACGACATCTGGCCGCTCTGCTCGAGGTTGGCCGCCTCCTGCTGGGCCGCCTCGGCCAGCTGCGGCTCACCGAGCTCCAGAAGGCGCGTGGCGGCGGCGCGCAACTTGCGGGTGGCGTTGGTCAGGTCGCCGAGGCGGGCCTCTTCCAGGGCGCGGGTCTGCAGGCGGTAGACCGTCACCTTCTCCACGATGTTCATGATGCGCGCGTCGTAGCGGGCGGCCAGCGCGGCGTCCTCGGTATAGTCCACGACGATGTCCTGCCGCACGGAGGTGCCCGTCAGGTTCTGCATCGGCAGCTCGCCGCGCACCTCGGCCTGGGCGACGCGGTAGCGGCCGGCGCGCCGCGGCGGCAAGAGTAGTTCCACGAGGACGGCCTTGCCCGCTACGGCGTCGAGCTCCCCGAGGTTCACCTGCACGTCGTGCTCACCGATCGGCTGGTAGCCGAGGTTGGCCAGCAGCGGCGTCACCTGCCAGACCTGGCGCGGCGTCACGTCCGACACCAGCCGCAGCGTCATCGTCGCGTTGCGCACCACGGCCTGCTGCGAACGCTACACCGTCTGGGTGAACAGGGGCACGATGTCATCGGCCGAGGCGATCAGGTCCGCATCGCCACCGCTCTGCGAGCCGATCTGGTCGAGCAGGGTCTCGTTCCACTCATCGCCCAGGCCCAGCGCCTGGATCGGGATGCGGTGTTCACCGGCCTCGGTGGCCAGCTTTAGGCATTGCGCCTCGTCCCCGTAGGTCTGGCCGTCGGTGAGGAGCACCAGCTGGTTGGCCCAGCCCTCGGCCCAGTGGCGATAGACCTCCCGTAGGCCCAGGCTCATCCCGCGGGACATCTGCGTGCCGCCGCCGGCCTGCAGGCGGCGCACCTGATCCTCGAGGCCGGCCTGGCGCGAGACCACCTCGTTGCGGGCCACCACGCGGGCCGAGTCGTTGAAAATGGTCAGTGAGACGCGGTCGTCGGGCCCCAGGCGGCGCAGGGCCAGGCCCATGGCCTCCTTCAGCCGCTTGATCTTGTCTCCCTTCATCGACCCGCTGCGGTCCAGCACAAAGCCCATGTTCACCGGCAGGCGCGTGCGCGAGATGACCTCGTTCGGGCGCGCCTCGATGAGGACATAGAGCAGCTGCTGCGTGCGCGTCACCGGCACGCTCGGCTTGTTGAGCGCAGCGGTCAAGGCCAGTTCGTTCGGCATAACGTCTCCTTTCCAGCGTGGCCGCTTTCCCGGCGCCAGCGACCTAGGCAGCCACGGCCTGCACGATGATGACCGAGATGTTGTCCTCTCCGCCGGCCAGGTTGGCGTGGCGCACCAGCCGGTCGCAGGCGCGCTGCGGGTCCGGCTCGGCCAGCAGGGCCTCTTCGATCCCCTCGTCGCGCACCATCTCCCACAGCCCGTCGCTGCACAGCACCAGGCGGTCATCGGCATGCAGGTCCAGGTCGTACAGGTCGACCTGCACGTCGGCACGGTCGCCGATGCTCTGGTAGATCAGGTTACGCTGCGGGTGCGTGTAGACCTGGGCGGGCGTGATCTGGCCGGTGTCCACCAGGCGCTGCACGAGCGAATGATCCTTGGTGACGGCGCGCAGCCCGCCGGCGGCGTACAAATAGGTGCGCGAGTCTCCCACGTTGGCGATGTGGGCGCGCCCGTCAATGACCAGGGCCAGGGTGATGGTGGTGCTCATCTCCGAGTTGGCCTCACTACGGGCCTCGTAGACGGCGCGGTTGGCCTCCTGGACGGCCCCGGCCAGGGCCGCACGGACTTCTTCCTCGGCGGGAACCTCGCCGGAAACGGCCGGCTCCCACACGCGGTCGTGGAGGACGCGCCAGGTCGTCAGCGTGGCGAGTTGGCTGGCCACCTCGCCCGAGTCGGCGCCTCCCAGGCCATCGGCGACGACAAAGAGGCCCAAAGACGGCCCGCCGGAGCGGCTGAACGTCCAACACTCGGCATAGTCCTCGTTGCGCTCGCGCTCGAGGCCCGGGTCGCTGGCGCGCCCCCAGCGGTGGGCCAGGCGGGTGGCCTCGGCGAGGGGGGCGGGCGGGGCGGGCTCGGCGGCGGCCGCGGCCTCCAGCGTGACATAATAATCGCGGTTGCCCTCGGATAGCGTGAGGTCCGCCTTGGCCGGCCTGGGCCGCACCATCTCGGTGACGCTGGCCCACAGGGCGGCCTCCAGGGAGGCGCCACAATCGAGGCAGAAGCGGTCGCCCTTGACGTTGTCGTCGTACCCGCAGGCGGCGCAGCGGGCCCAGTCTCGCGCCCGATAGACGATGCGCTCAGGGGTCTCCTCGACGACGGCGGCCACCTCAAAGCGCCCGCCGATCAGGTCGCCGACGGCGAGCGGCTGGCCCGGCGCGCGCTCGGCAGCGGGCTGATCCTCGGCCACCGGGCGCTCGAGCCTGATCGTCGGGATGCCGGTGGGGGCCGGCGGCGCGGCGGACTCGGCCGGCCCGTCCACCGAGAACGGCTCGCTCGGCGCCGGGCCGAGGCGCCCCCCGCAGCCTGCGCAGAAGGTGGCGCCGGGACGGTTCTCTTGCCCACAGGCGGAACATCTCATCGGGTCAGGCTCCCTTGGCTCGCTCGCCTCAGTAGATCAGGAAGGCCAGCACCACCTGGCCGATACGAATGCGGTCGCCGGAGGCCAGCAGGCGGGGCCGGCGCGCCACCAGCCGCTGGCCGTTCACGTAGGTGCCGTTGGCGCTGCCCACGTCCATCACGTGGTAATGCCCCTGGAAGGCCATGAACCGCGCGTGGTTACGCGAGACGTACCCTTCCGGATCATAATAGCCCACGTCCAGGTCCACGGGTAGAGCACCGCCGCGCCGGCCGACCAGCACCACGCTGCGGTGCAGGGGGTACTCCCAGCGGGCGGGCGCCGGCTCCACCAGGGTGAGCACGGCCTGTGGCTCGCGCCCCAGGCGCGTGCCGCAGTGCGCGCAAAAGCGCGCCCCGTCGCGGTTCGGCGCGCCGCAGGCCGGGCAGGCCGCGCCCTGCGGCGTGGCCCCCAGGCGACGCGGCGTCAGGCCCTTTTCAGCCGGCGCCTCGGGCCGTGCCGCGAACGGCTCTGGCTCGGCCGGCGCCGGAGTCGCAGCCCCTGGCTCGGCCTGGCTAGCACACGACTCGGCTTGGCCGATCGCCGGTGCGGCCTGGCCGGTCCCCGGCTCGGCCTGGCCGCCGCGCGGCTCGGCGGCCGCGGCAGGGGCCTGCGGCACGGCGCTGGCCGCCCGGGCGAGGGCGTGCTCCGCGGGCGTTGGCTCCGCCTGGCGCTGCTGGCCGAGCAGGCGCGCCTCGGCCCGGCGGCGCTCACGCCGCGGCAGGCAGGCCAAGAGCGCCCCCCGCATCTCCTCGGCGCTGGCGAAGCGGCCTTCGCGGTTCGGCTCCATGGCCTTCTCCACGGCGGCCGCGGTGCCCTCGCTGACGGCGGGGTTGTGGCGCCGCAGGGGCACCCGCTCGGAGGGGACAAAGGCGGGCAGCGGCGGCACGTTGGCCAGCAGATGGTACATCGTGGCGCCCAGGCCGTAGACGTCGGCGCGCGGGTCGGTCTGCGCCTCGCCCCACTGCTCGGGGGCGGCATAGTTCTCCGAGCCCATGGTGACCGTGTCTTTGCGCTGGCCCGCCTTGTAGGTGCGGGCGATGCCAAAGTCGATCAGCTTGATCGAGCCGTCCTCGGTGACCATGATGTTCGACGGCTTTAGGTCGCGAAAGATGATCGGCCGCGGCTGGGCATGCAGGTAGCCGAGCACCTCACACACCTGTACCGCCCAGTCGAGCACCTGGCCCTCCAGGAGGGGCGCGTTGGCGGTCTCCAGGCGCTTCTCCAGCGATTCGCCGCGGATGAACTCCATCACCAAGTACGAGCGCCCGTCGTCCTGAAAGTAGGCCACCACCCGGGGCAGGTTGGGGTGCGCCAGGCGCACCAGGATGTTGGCCTCCTGGTCGAAGAGCTGGCGCGCCTCAGCCAAAGTGGCGGCCGAACCGGTACCGGGGCGTAGCTCCTTCATGGCCCACACCTGGGCGGTCCCGTCGGCCAGCGCCTCGGCCACCTCATAGACCCAGGCCATGCCGCCGCCGGCCACCAGCCGCACGACGCGATAGCGCTCTCTGATTAGCGTTCCGGGGGCAAGGGGTCTGGTATCCATCTCAGGCCTGTCGTGTGAAGGGGCGCCGGCCGAGTGACAGACGCGGCCGTCGCGCCCGCCATATCTACTGTAGAGTACGATGCCCGCGCGGGTTGGGTTGCGCGTGCTGGGGCAAAGGGCTCGTGCGGCAGCGGGATGCCTGCTACCGTGGGGCCCCGCGACGCTCACCGGGGCGCAAGGGGCGCGCTGCGCCGAACTGGGTCAACGGGTCGCGGGCCGGTCCGCTCTGGAGGGGGGAGGGTCTTTGCGTGCCGGACGACTGGGCGGCTCTGGGCGTCGCCTAGTCGCCGGCGCGCAGAGCGGCGATCTCTACCGGGCGGCCCGTCTCAGCCGAGCGGTAGGCCGCCAGGGCCACCTCCAGCGCGCGCAGGCCGTCGACGCCGTCGCTCTTCGGTCGGCGCCCCTCGCGCACGGCCCCCAAGAAGTCGCTGATCATCAGCGCGTCGAGGTCGCTCCCCCAGGCCTCCCAGCGCGGCGCCGACGGCTCGGCGGGGTAGCGCGTCAGGTGTTGCGTAAAGAGGTCCACCGAGGCGTTGCCCCGCTCGCCGATGACCCGCAGGGTCACGTCTCCCCAGGTGGGGTAGGAGGCCGGCCGGCTCCAGGAACAGTCAAGGGTGGCAAAGGAGCCATCGCTCAGGTCGATGGTCAGGATGCCGCTGTCGTCCCACTCTTGATGAAAGAGCCCGTGCCCCACCTGCGCGTAGACCCGTTCCACCTCGGCGCCGGTCAGCCGGCGCAGGAGGTCGGCCACGTGGACGGTGTGGTCGATGACGGCCCCGCCGCCCGAGCGCTCCAGCTGGATAAAGAAACCGCCCGGCATGGTGCCCCGGTTGGTGGCGCGCACCGCCAGGATGCGCCCCAGGCGCCCGGCCCGCGCGGACTCCAGGAGCGCCGCGAACGCCGGGCTGAACGGGCAGGGAAAGGCGGTGGCCAGCGTCAGGTTGTGCCGCGCAAAGGCCCCGACGATCTCGGTCGCCTCGGCGACGGAGGTGGCGATCGGCTTTTCCAGCAGGACGGCCACGCCCCGTTCGGCGGCCCGCAGCGCCATGGCGCGGTGGTCGGCGTTGGCCGAGGTGATCACCACAGCATCGACCTCGCCCAGCAGGGCGTCCGCGTCGGCAAAAAAGGGCACCCCGTGCTCGCGCGCCCAGCGCGCGCCGCGGGCGGCATCGTCGTCGGCCAGCCCCACAAAGCGCACGTCGCGCCGGGCAGAGAGAGCGCTCACGTACGAGTAGGCGTGTAGGTGGGCCAGGCTCCAGACCCCGATGCGCATGGCGTTCTCCCTTCCTAGAGCGTCACGGGTTGGCCGCTGGTGATCGACTCCAGCGCCGCGAGGCTGAGCCGCAGCGCCGCCAGCGCCTCTTCGGGCGGGGTGACGGGCGGCTCCTCGCCGCGGAGGCAGCGCGCCCAGTGGGCCATTTGGAGGACGTAGGGGCTCTCGGCGGTGTAGGTGGTGGGGACGATGACGCCGGGCTCCGCATCCGGGGAGACGCGTAGCTCCTCCACGTAAGCGGCCGAATCGGCGCTGTCGAAGGTCAGGAGGCCGCCGTCGCCAGAGACCTCGCCGTGCACGCGAAAGCCGGCGGCCTCGGCCCAGGAGGACTCGAGGTGGGCGATCACCCCGCTGGCCATGCGCACCGTGATGAGGGCGTAATCCAGCAAGGGGAGCGCCTGGCCGGTGAGGCCGCGGGCGTAGACCTCCCGCGCCGGGCCAAAGGTCCACAGGAGCCAGTCCAGGTCGTGGATGCCCATGTCCAGCACGACGCCGCCGCTCTCCGCGGGGCGGTTGTGCCAGTCTCCAGCGCCGCGCGGGAAGGAGGCTGCCCGCGACAAACGCACCAACGCCGGCTGCCCCACCTCTCCGGAGAGCACCGCCTGGCGCAGGCGGACCATGTCGGGGAAGAAGCGCACCACGTGCCCCGTCAGGAGGTGGAGCCCGGCCTCGCGGGCCGTGGCCGCCATCTCCTCGGCCGAGGCCAGGTCGCGCGCCAGTGGCTTCTCACAGATCACGTGCTTGCCGGCGCGCAGGGCGGCCAGCGCCTGCTCGGCGTGGAGAAAGGTCGGGGTGGCCACGAGCACGGCGTCCACATCTGGGGCGGACAGCGCCTCGTCCAGGGCCGTAACGGCGCGCGCCCCCAGGCGCAGGGCCAGGGTCCGCGCGCTGGTGGGCGTGCGGCTGCACACCACGCGCACCTGCACCCCCGGCACGCGGCGGCTGGCCAGGGCGTGGATGGTCCCGATGGTGCCGGCGCCGACGATGGCCAGGCGCAGGGGCTGGTTGGCGTCTGAATCCATGCGACCTCCCTGACAGTCACTCCATGGAACACGATCCTACCCGCCGCAGAAGGCGGCGTCAAACACCGGCGCCAGGGCCCCGATTCCAGGCCCGGGCCTTCCCAGCTCTGTGGCCGCCGACGTCTGCGTCGAGGGAGAGAAGATTGACAGGATTGACAGGATTCACAGGATTGGTATATGGCAGAGCTTGTCGGCCAGAAGCACCTGTCCCTTTCGTGCTTCCAGAATCCTGTGAATCCTGTCTCTCTTCTCTTCCCTTCCTATCCCAGCCCCGGCCTTTGGCGAGCGGCAGGCCGCCCTTGCCTGCGGCTGCCCCACGGGTAGAATCGCTTGGCCGGCTCGCAGCGCTGCGGGCACCCGAGGCACCCGCTACCCAAGGAGGAACCGATGAACGGGCCACAGATCGTGCCGTACCGCGGGGTGGGCGAGTGGGCCCTGGCCCTCGGCCAGGCCTACGACAACCCCTTTGTCGACGTCATCGTCGACGCCGAGTTCACCGCGCCCTCCGGCGCGCGCCGGATCATGCCGGCCTTCTACGATGGCGGCAACACCTGGCGCGTGCGCTTTTCCCCGGACGAGGCCGGCACCTGGCGCCTGCATATCCGCACCATGCCACGGGAGGACATGCCTGAGCAGGAGGCGATTTTCCAGGTGACCCCGCGAGAGGCGCGCGGCACCCTGTGCGCCACGCCGGGCGAAGCCTGGGGCTTTGCCTACTCTTCCGGGGAGCCCGCCTTTCTGTTGGGAGACACCGTCTATAACCTCTTCGGCATGGCCCACTGCGGTGGCGACGTGGAGGGCTTTATGCGGCGCCGCGCGGGCCAGGGCATCAATCTGCTGCGGGTGCGGGTGCCCGTCAGCCCCTTCCACCCGCCGCGCGGCTACTCGGACTGGCAGACGCGCCGCACCTGGCCCTGGGGCGGCAGCGAGCAGGCCCCCCAGTTCGACCGCTTCAACCTCGACTACTTTGGCACCGTGGACCGCGTCGTGCGGGAAGCAGAGTCACTCGGCCTGGGCCTGGAGATGATCATGGAGGGCTGGGGGTTCGAGTTCCCCTTCGCCCGGCGCGACGTCTTCCTCCCCGAGTGGGAGGACCTCTGGATGCGCTACCTGATCGCCCGGTACGACGCCTTCAACTGCGTCTTCATCTGGACGTTGATGAACGAGTACGAGTTCTACCCCGACGGCGACTGGCGCTACTCGCGCATCTCCGACCTGTGGGCCATGCGGCGGGCCCGCTGGGTGAAGGCCCTGGCCCCGCACGGTCACGTCGTCGCCGTGCACAACGGCCCGCGCCTGCCACGCTTTGCCGACCGCTTCCGGCGTGACCCCGGCGCCATCGACGCGATCATGTTCCAGGACTGGGGCTCTCGCGACGAGGAGCACGGCTGGCTGGCCGACGGCATCGAGGATATCATCGCCGCCGCGCTGGACGGCTGGTGGGGGTCGGCGGTGTTTGCCGAGTGGGGCTACGAGCGTAATCCCGCCCTGGAGCTCAAGATGCCCTCGCACCTCTATTGCGACGTGGAGCATACCCGCCGTGGCGCCTGGCGCGGGGCCTTCTGCGGGCTGGGCATCATCCACGGCTTTGAGAACTCCTGGGGCCCCTGGATGCTGCTCGACGAAGACCAGCCCGGCCTGGCGATGTTGCAGCGCGTCCACCACTTTTTCACCCAGGTCGCCCCCTTCACCGCCCTGCGGCCGGCCGCCGACCTGGTGACGGGAGGACCCTGGCCGCGGGGCTGCCGGCCCCTGGCGCTGGCCTCGGAGGACGGCGCCCTGGCCGCCGTCTACCTGCCGGTGGGCGGCGAGGTGGCGCTGGCGCTGCCGCGGGGCGGGGCGGGCTATGTGGCCGAGTGGTACTGCCCGGTGAACGGGACGTTGCGGCCCGCCCAGGGGGGCGAGGGCCACTATGTGGCGCCGCCGGCGGAACACCTCGGCCACCCGCAGGACTGGGTCCTCTTGCTCAGGGCGACATAACGAGGACACCGCTATAGCCGGGACGACGCGAATGCCTAGGCGTCCGCGCCGCTCAGCAGGGCGGAGAGGCGCGCCGTTAGTTCCGCCGCCTGTTCGACGCGCGCGTCGGGCGCCTCACCGGCATAGTGGATCATCAGGGCGCGGTAGAGATACTCGCCGATGGTCTGCGCGGTCGTCAGCGCCGCGCGCACATAGTCGTCGGTGACGGGGCGTGTGTCGCCGATCTTGAGGGGCGATCCGCGCACCAGCGAAAGGTACTTGCGGTTGACGATCCCGCCGTTGTGCACCAGCAGGTTCCGCGTGGCATAGAGCTCGTCGATCTCCACCGGGGTCTTGGGGGCCTCTTTGAGGGTGATGCCCAGGGTGTCGGCGACGAACCGCAGCTTGGCCTGGATCGGCCCGAAGCCGAGATCCTCCACCTGCCGCCGCACCAGCCGGGTGAGCATCCGGTTCACCTCCCTGGGGTTGCCCGATTCCTGCCGCAGGCGGCGGGCCATGGCCAGCATCACCGCCCGGGTAGAGTCGAGCACAAAGGCCTCGAACAGGGTGGTCAGGTAGATGAGGATCATGTCGTTGGCCAGGCGCGGATAGCGGACCTCGATCTCCGTGCCCATGATGGTCAGGCGGTGCAGGTAGGCGGCCTCGTCGCGGGTGAGGGTGAACGTCTCGCCCGTGTCTTCCAGCTGCAAGGTCAGCTGCGGCTCATCGCTGTTCTCGAGGTATCCCTCGAGCGCGGCCAGGGCCGCGTCGGGGATGGAGTCCTCCTGGTCGAGGCTCTCGGCCGCGTCGATAGTCATCTGCTGGAAGCGGCTCAGCTGCAGGCAGCCGACCATCAGGCGGTCATACAGGTTGGAGAGCTCATCCGACAGTGCCATAATCCTCCCCATGGGTGTGCCGGTGCGCCTCGGCGTGCGTGGCCGATCCGCTCACATCGGCGCGCCGTGGCCGCCGACGCTCTCCGGGTGCTCGAGAAACCCCTCCACGCGGGCGCGCACCTTGGCGACGATGGCCTCCGTCGCGCGGCGGCCCCACTCGGCCGATGCATCCTGCACGCCGTTGTTGGAGGCGCCCACCGGCGCCACGCTCCGGTCGGCGGGGAGGGTTGAGAGGTCCTGCATGCCCGGGTCCAGGTGCATGAGGAGCGAGGTCTCCCACTTGCCGGCGTGGTCTCCGCAGGGCGCGAACTGGCCCTCGGCGCGCAGTAGCTCATAGCCGGTAAAGGCCCAGGCGATCGTCCGCGGGCCGGGCACCCGGCGCTGGGCCTGATGGAACACGGCCACCGCCGCCCGTGCATGGTCGAGGAGCGGGTAGTGCCCCGCGCCCAGCACCGCCACGCGGAAGCCCAGGCTGCGCACCTGGTGGAGCATGTGGATCAGCAGGTGGTGGTAGTTCGTGTACTGCTCCGACACGGACTGGTACATGTAGCCCGGGGCAAAATTGGCCGGGTCGAGCTCCATGCCCGCGGCGATCTCGTCGCGATCGGCGGCGTTGGCCTCCATGAGGGCCTGCTCGCGGCACTCGCCATAGTAGAGCGGCGGGAAGACCAGCCCGCCGATCTCGCGGGCGCAGGCCTCCAGCAGGGCATGCATCTTGAGCGCGTCCAGCCCGACCGGGTTATGTAGGCCGTGCCACTCGATGGTCCCCAGCGGCACGTAGGCCACCGGGCACGCCTCGCGGCGCGCCACGATCTGGGCCGGTCGCAGACGCTCATAGCGGACGACGGGCAGCTCGTTCATCAGCGTTCCTCCAATGGGGCAAATCGGTCTCTGCGTCGCGCGGGATAAGGGCCTAGGCCCACTGCAGCGGATGCTCCGGCCGCGGGCGGATCCCGTCCAGGAACCCGCGGTAGGCCGCGATCAGGCCGTCCATCAGGCGAGAGACCTCCTCGTCGATGACCTGCCGGGCGGGGTCGGCATCGTGCCAGGCCAGCGAACGGGCCACGACCTCGGCGAACGAGGTCGGCGCCGTGAACCCGGGCACCAGGCGACGGATCTTGGCGTTGTCGAACACGGTCGAGTACATCTTGTCACCCAGCAACCCCGGGCCAAAGCGGGGGACCATCACGGCGATCGCCTCGCTGGGGATGTGCACGATCTCGGCCCGCACGCCCGCCGCCCGGGCGATGGTGCGGTAGATGCCGTCCCAGGTCAGCACCTCGTCGGAGGTGATGTGAAAGGCCTCCCCGATGGCCTGCTCGCGCCCAAACAGCCCCACAAAGCCCACCGCCAGGTCGTCGGCCGAGGTCATCACCCACAGCGACTGGCCGTCCCCGTGGGAGATGATCGGCTGTCCGCGGCGCATGCGCCCCACCACCGTGTAGCCATGCCCGCCCACCGAGGAGGGGATCCAGGTGGGCCCCACGGTGTAGGAGGGGCGCACGATGGTGACGGGAAAGCCCGCCTCCCGATGGGCGCGCATCAGGCGCTCTTCGCAGGCGATCTTGTCTTGCGCGTACTGCCAGAAGGGGTTACCCAGCGGGGTGGACTCGGTGATCACCGGGCTGCTCGGCGGCTTGCGGTAGGCGCTGGCCGTCGAGACAAAGACGTACTGCCCCACCTGCCCGGCAAAGGCGCTCAAGTCCTGCTCCACCTGCGCGGGCGTAAAGCCGAGAAAGTTGGCCACCACGTCAAACTGGCGGCCGGCCAGCTCGGCCAGGGCCGCGGGGTCGTTGCGATCGCCGTGGAACTCCTCCACGGCGCCGCCGAACTCCGCCGGGCGCTGCCCGCGTGTCAGGATAGTGACCCGGTGCCCCACGGCCAGGGCCCGCTGCACACAGGCCGTGCTGATGTTCCCCGTGCCGCCAATGAACAGAACGCGCATCGCTCTCCGCCCCTTGCTCCCAAGAACGGTTCCCCTAGGGTCGCGCCCATACTAGCATGGCGGGCTGCGGGCGACAAGCCTCCGCCGCCTGCGCCCCGCGCGCGCTTGCCTGCACGGCCCCGCTGCCTAGAATGCCCGGGAAGACGCGGCCGCTGCCTGCCCCGCCGCCCACAGAGGAGATCACGCCGATGCAACCCAACATGACCGCCGTCACCGCTTTCCTGGTCGACCTGCTCAACACGCCCAGCCCCACCGGCTACCACGATGAGGCCATGGCCTTCCTGGCCGGCGCGCTCGACGGCCTGGCCCTGCCCGGCCTCTCCTGGCGGCGTACCGTCAAGGGCGCCCTGGTCGCCACGGTGATCGGCGCCGACCAGCGCCTGCCGCACCGCGCCACAGCCGCCCACGTCGACACCCTCGGCGCCATGGTCCGCGAGGTCAAGCCCAACGGCCGCCTGCTCTTGACCCAGCTGGGCGGCTACACCTGGCAGTCGGTGGAGGGGGAGGGGGTCACGATCATCTGCGTCGGCGATGGCCGCCGCTACCGGGGCACCATCCAGCCCGTCCACCCCAGCGTGCACACCTCCTCTGAGGCCCGCGAGGCGAAGCGCGAGGACGAGACGATGGAGGTGCGCATCGACGCGCGGGTCTCGACCCGCGAGGAGACCGAGGCCCTCGGCATTGCCGTCGGCGACTTCGTATCGCTCGACCCGCGCGTGGAGGTCACCGACAGCGGCTACATCAAGTCGCGCCACCTGGACGACAAGGCCGGCGTCGCGGCCCTCTACGGGGCCCTCCTGGCCCTCCGCGAGGGGGCGACCCGCCCAGCCGCCACGAGCCACCTTTTCTTCTCCAACTATGAGGAGGTCGGGCACGGCGCGGCGGTGGGCGTTCCCGCCGAGGCCGAGGAGCTGGTCGTCGTCGACATGGCCGCCTCCACCACGGGCGAGCACCAGAACTCGGACGAGTACTCGGTGGGCATCTGCGCCAAGGACTCCTCCGGCCCCTACGACCTCGACCTGCGCCGCCGCCTGGTGCGCCTCTGCGGAATCGGCGACATCCCTTACCGCGTCGACACCTATCCGCACTACGGCTCCGACGGCAGCGCCTACCTGCGCGCCGGCGGCAATGTGCGCGTGGCCGTGATCGGCCCGGGCGTCGATGCCTCCCACGCCTACGAGCGCACCCATGCGGACAGCCTGGAGGCCACCATCCGCCTGCTGACAGCCTATCTGATGGATGCCGACGCCTGACGCGGCGCGCGAGAGGGGGTGCGCATGGAACTCTTGTTTGAGAGCCGCCTGGAGGTGCTGCGGGCGACCGGGCGCCTGCGCTTCGTCGTCGGCGAGCCGGAGGTGCTCCCCGAGCCGGTCCTGCGCCCCGACTGCCCGGCCGACGGCACCGGCGCCAACATCTACGGCTCGGTGCTGCGTGACGGGGGCCTCCTGCGCATGTGGTACCAGGCCTGGCCGGCCGACTGGAACGGCCGCACCGTCGACTATGTCGGCTATGCCGAGTCGGACGATGGCCTAGCCTGGCGCAAGCCGGCCCTGGGCCTGGTGCCCGACGGGCCGCCCGGCAACAACCTCTCGGACCTGGCCCTACACTCGCCCTCGGTCTCGATCGACCCGTCGGCACCGCCCGAGGCGCGCTACCGCGCCACCGGCTACAGCGGCCCTGGCCGCCCCGGGGCCCGCGCCGACCTGCAGGAGCCCGGCTACTACACGGCGCACTCGGCCGATGGCCTACACTGGGTGTTCGACGCCCCCGGCCCCCGCTGGCGCGGCGGAGACGTGATCACCAGCGTCTACCATCCCGCGCGCGGGCGCGTCGAGGTGGCCCTGAAGCACAACCCGCGGGCCGGCGGCATGCCCCGGCGCTCAATCTGGCAGGCGACGCTCTGCGGCCAGGAAGCCACTGCGCCGCTCGCGGCGCTGGTGCCCGACGCTTACGATGACGTCTGCGCCGCCGCGCGCGGCTACCACACGGGCGACTATTACGGCATGGGCATGATGCCCGCCGGGCGCGGCCTGGTCGGCTTTTTGTGGAACTTTCGCCACGCCCTGCCCCTCACGCCCGGGCGCGAGTACGGCGTCTTTGGCACGGTGGACGTTTCCCTCGTCTACCAACCGGGGCCCGGGGAGGCCTGGCTGCACGTTCACGGCCGGCCCGACTTCTTCGCGCACGGGCGGCCCTCCTGGACGGCCGGCGGCATCTATACCGCCGCCAACACGCTGGACATGGGCGAGGAGCAGTGGCTCTACCTGGGCGGGGCGCAGTACTCCCACGCCTGGCAGCTCGACGAGCGCTGGCAGCCCGATGCGGCCCGCCTGGCGGCCATGCGCGGCGCGGGCCGTATGGCCATCGGGGTGGCCCGCTGGCGGCGCGACCGCCTGTTCGGCTTCACTGCCGACCCGGCCGGAGAGCTGGAGCTCGACCTCGGCGTGGTGGCGCGGCCGTCGACGCTGGTGCTGAACTATGTGACCTCGGCGAGGGGCAGCCTGCGCGTGGAGCTGCCCGGCCGCCCTGGCTACTCGCTCGAGGAGTCCCGCCTTTTGGCGGGCGACGCGCTGGCCGGGGAGGCCTCCTGGCAGGGCGGCACCCTCTTGCCCGCGGCCGCCGACGCGCCGCTGACCGCCCGGGTACACCTCGAGGAGGCCACCCTCTATGCCTACGAGGTGCGCCCGCTCGCCTAGCCGGGCGCCGGCGGGAGCCGTGCCCGGCTCCTTGCCCGCCGCGCCCGGAACGGCTACAGTGGGCAGGCCTACGGACCATGCGGAACGATGCCAGATGCAGCCAGCGGAGGAGAACGATGTCGGCTACGCACCTGACCCGTTGGGAACACCTTCCTCGTGAGCAAGTCATCCGGGCCGTCGAGCGGCGCGGGCCCACCGAGCGCATCCCCATGGTGCACGCCAAGTGGTGGGGCGAGGGCCTCCGGGAGCAGTACGGCGAGCGCCTCGCCGAGCTGGAGGGCTACCCCGAGGACACCGCCATGATCTGGTGCCCGCCCGTTGAGTTCGACAAGATGGGCCTCTCCTGGACCTGGAAGGACGAGGGCGCCCGCGATGCCCGTCCCGTCCTCGACGACTGGGCCAAGCTGGATGAGTTCATCGCCAAGCTGCCCGACCCGGAGGCCGACCCCCGCTTTGAGCAGTTCGCCGTCCAGGCCGAGGCGGCGCGCCGCGACGACTATTACCTGCTGTTCGGCTGGTGGCTGCTCTTCTTCGAGCGTCCCTGGGCCATCCGGGGCATGCAGAACCTGCTGCTCGACTATTACCTCTTCCCCGCAGAGGTGCACCGCCTGAACGATGCCCTCTGCACGCTCTACTGCGGGTACATCCGCCGCGCGGCGCGCGAGCTCCGCCCCGACGGGCTGTGGACTTCGGACGACCTGGGCCACCAGACCCAGCTGATGATGCCGCCGCGCATCTTTCGCGAGTTCCTCAAGCCCTACTATATCCGCGTGGGCCGCGTCCTCGACGAGGTCGGCATGCACTTTTGGCTACACTCCTGCGGGAACAACACCGAGATCCTCGGTGACCTGGCCGACGCCGGGCTGGACGTCTTCCACCCGGTGCAAAAGGGCACCATGGACGAGATCGCCGTGGCCCGCGAGTTCGGCGACCGCCTGACCTTCCTGGCCGGGATTGACGTGCAGCACACCCTCCAGGAAAAGGATCCCGCCGGCGTGCGCGAGGAGGTGCGCTTCCTGGTGGACACTTTTGACCGTCCCGACGGCGGCATGCTCATCGCCGCGGGGAACGGCATCGTCGGCGGGACGCCGTTTGAGAACATCCGTGCCTTTCTGGACGAGTACGCCATCTATGGGCGCGCGCACCGCGCTCGGTTCGCCGGGCGCGTCTGACCCGTGGGTGTGAAGGAGGCGAGCATGGCAACGGCACCGAGGCAGGCGGCGGGCTGGATGCGCGAGGAGCCCCTGTTCGTGGCCGGGGCCGGCGGGTACCACACCTACCGCATCCCGGCGCTGGCCGTCACCAGGTCGGGAGCGCTCCTGGCCTTCTGCGAGGGGCGGCGCGACTCCCGCGCGGACTATGGCCAGATCGACCTGCTCCTCCGCCGCAGCCAGGACGGCGGCGCCACCTGGACGGACGTGCAGGTGATCGCCAGTGAGGCGGGCCGGACCTGCGGCAACCCGGCCCCCGTCGTCGACCGGGCCACCGGCCGGATCGTGCTGACCTTCTGCCAGAACCTCGCCGAAGGCGGCGAGGACCTCATCTGCGCGGGCCAGGCGCCGCGCACCGTCTGGCTGACGCATTCCGCCGACGTGGGCGCCACCTGGTCGCCACCGACCGAGATCACCGCGAGCGTGAAACGCCCCGAGTGGACCTGGTACGCCACCGGCCCCGGCCACGGCATCCAGCTCACCGGCGGCCGACTCCTGGTCCCCTGCGACCACATGGTGGGCGTCGCGTTCGCGCGCTCGGCCGACCCGCAGCACTCCCACGCCATCCTCAGCGATGACGGCGGCGCCACCTGGCGGCTTGGCGGGATCGTCCCCGAGGGGACCAACGAGTCGACGGCGGTGGAGCTGAGCGATGGCACCGTGGTGATCAACTGCCGCAACCGGCGGGGCGGCGGGCACGCCCGCCTGGTCGCGCGGAGCACCGACGGCGGCGAGACGTTCGGCGCGTTCCGCCGCGATGAGGCCCTGGTGGAGCCGGTCTGCCAGGCCAGCCTGGCGCGCCTGGGTGCCGGCCACGAGGTGCTCTTCTCCAACCCGGCCAGCCTGGCCCGCGAGAACCTGACCGTGCGCCTGTCGGCCGACGGGTGCCGCTCGTGGGCCGCGCAGCGCACGGTATACGCCGGGGCGGCCGCCTACTCGGACCTGGCCGTCCTGCCCGACGGCACCATCTGTTGCCTGTACGAGCGGGGGGTGGCCTCACCGTATGAGGAGATCGCCCTGGCCCGCTTCGATCGCGCCTGGCTCGTCCGCGCGGGCGGCCCGGCCACAGCCCACTGACGGGGACCTAATGGACGACATATCGGACATCCGCGCCTTCTATGATAACGCCCTCAACGAGGAGGAGCGGCTGGACCGCCACCAGCTCGAGTGGGACGTGACCTGGCGCTACCTTGCCGAGCACCTGCCCCCGCGTGGGCGGATCCTCGAGGTTGGCGCGGCCACCGGCCGCTACACGCGCGAGCTGGCCCGCCGCGGGTACCAGGTCACCGCCGTCGACCTCTCGCCGATCCTGACCGAGTGGTCCCGCGCACGCTGCGCCGAGGAGGGGCTGGGAGGATCGGTACGGCACCTGGTGGCTGATGCGCGCGACCTGTCCGCGCTGGGCGGGGAGGTGTTCGACGCGGCCCTAGTCATGGGGCCGCTCTACCACCTGGCGCACCGGCAGGACCGGCTCGCCGCGCTCCGCGAGGCCTGGGGGCTGCTCCCGGCTGGCGGGCTGCTCGTGAGCGCACACATCGCCCGCCTGGGCATTCTGGGGGACCTGCTGCGCAGCATTCCCGACTGGGTGTTGAGCGCTGAGCCGCCGAGCATCCTGGCTGAGGGGCGTGACCCGCAGGGTCCGCATGAGGGGGGCTTTCGCGCTTACTTTGCCCGTGCTGAGGAGCTCGCGCCCCTCCACGAAGAGGCGGGCTTTGAGACGCTCGTCGTGGCGGCCGCCGAACCGGCCATCAGCGCAGACGATGAGTCGTACAACAGGCTGGAGGGGGAGCTTCGCCGCGCCTGGCTGGACCTTCTCTACCAGGTCAGTGCCGAGCCGAGCCTCGTCGGCGCCTCGCGCCACCTTCTGGTTATCGGCCGCAAGAGAGGGGGATAGACCCTTGGCCCACATTCTGGAGCACCTCACCGCCCGGCGGAGCATCCGCCGCTACACCGACGAGCCAGTGAGCCACGACGACGTGCAGGCCCTGCTGGAGGCGGCCATGTCGGCCCCGTCGGCCTCCAACCGCAAGCCGTGGGAGTTCGTCGTGGTGGACGACGCGGACCGCCTGGACCGCCTGCGCCGCGGGATGGTGTTCGGGCGCTACGGGGCCCCGCTGGCCATCGTCGTGTGTGCCGACATGCTGCGCTGCTACCCGCCGCCGGCGCAGGGCTTTTGGATCCAGGACTGCAGCGCGGCCACGCAGAACATACTCCTGGCCGCCACGGGGCTGGGGTTGGGCAGCGTCTGGCTGGGGGTGCATCCGCTGGCGCCGATGATCGCCCATGTGCGGAGCGTGGTGCATCTGCCGCGGCACGTGCGCCCGCTGGGGGTGGTGTACATCGGCCACCCTGCGGAGGAGAAGCCGCCGCGCACCCAGTACGACGCGTCGCGCGTCCGCTGGCAAGAGTACGGCCCGGCCCCCGCCGTCCGCCGCTGGTGGCAGTTTTGGCGGCGCGAAGGGGGCGGAGGGGAAGGGGCGTGAGCGGCATTCGCTGCCGAGAAAACGCTCTTCCAACGGATTCGACCGGCTTCTAACACACTCGTATGCGTCAAGGGAACAAAAAGGGCGGTAGAGCGCGCTCTACCGCCACAGGCATGCCCCCACGGGAATTCGAATCC
>JAAZBY010000377.1 GCA_012513595.1 Chloroflexota bacterium | reverse complement strand
GCCGGCCTGCGCGGCAGCACCCCCGAGGGAGGCTGGAGCCACGAGCTCCGCCCGGAGGACTGCGTCCACACGCTGGTCGTCGTCCTCACCGATGAGGGGGCCTACGGCGTCGGCTCGGTCTTTGCCGGGGAAGCACTCGTCCGCGCCGCCCTGCAGGAGATGGCGCCGCTCTACCTCGGGGCGGACCCCTTCAGCCCCGAGCGCCTCAGCGAGGTGCTGCACCAGAACACCTTCTGGCTGGGGCGCGGCGGCACGCTCACCCACACCATCTCGGGCATCGACATCGCCCTGTGGGACCTGTGGGGCAAGGTCACCGGGCAGCCGGTGGGCAGGCTGTTGGGCGGGCGCTATCGTGAGCGAGTCCGGCCGTACGCCTCACTCCTGATGCAAGAGCCGGCCGCCCTGGCCGAGGTGCTCCTCTCTTACCAGGCGCAGGGCTTTGCCGCCTTCAAGATGGGCTGGGGGCCGTTTGGGCGCGTGTCGCAAGAGCTGGACGAGGCCATCGTCCGCGCCGCGCGCGAGGCGGTCGGCGCCGAGACCCTCCTGATGGTCGACGCCGGCGGGTCGGACGCCTTCTGGCCGCACGGCTACCAGTGGGCGATGCGCACGGCCGACATGCTGGCCGCCTACGACGTGGCCTGGTTCGAGGAGCCCCTGCGGCCCGACGCCCTCTCTGACTATGCCCTGCTGCGCCGCGCGGCGCGGCTGCCGATCGCCGGGGGCGAGGTGCTCACCCGGCGGCAGGCCTTCCAGCCCTGGCTGGAGGCGGGCGCGCTCGACATCGTCCAGCCCGACGTGACCAAGGTCGGCGGCCTCTCAGAGGAGCGGCGCAACGCCTGGATGGCCGCGGAGCACGGCGTGCGCTTTATCCCCCACGGCTGGAACACGGCCCTGGGCCTGGCGGCGGACCTGCAGCTGGCCGCGGCCTTCCCGCACACGGACCTGGTGGAGTACATCACCGGCTCGCCCTACATCGACGCCATCGTGGCGCGCCCCTGGCGGCTGGACGCCGCGGGCTACCTGGCCATCCCCAGCGGGCCGGGCCTGGGGGTGCAGTTGGACTGGGACGCCGTGGCCCACTACACCGGCGGCCAGCGCCTGCTGGGCTAGGCGCGGCGCAACCGGGGGACGCAGCGACACGCTGGGCGCCAAGGTCTACCGGCGCCTGGGCCAGTCGGTGGGCTATGTGCGGCAGACGGGGTTCAGCCGCATCCAGCAGGAGCCGATGGTGCGGAACCTCGCCAGGGCCAAGGGGGCCATCCGGCGCGGTGAGGCCATGATCTCGGCAGGATCACCCGTAACCAGGCATCGCATCTTTTGGATGGACTGGCCAAACAGGGAGGACTGCGCCGCTCGGGCACGAGGAGAGGCACAGTTTATACACCTGCAGCACAGATATGAGCATGCGCACATTGGTTGTGCGCGTGCTCATATCTGCGTATGGATCACCATGCGGCCGCGCGCCGGCTGCACGAACCTATTGACATAGCGCCCCGCCCGACGTATGATGCCTGGCAACGGGTGTCTCGGGCTTGTACGCGATGAGTCATGTCGCGCCTGGCACGATGGCAGCCTTGCCCCTCTCTCCTTGCACGCCCCTGCCACCTGTGCCAGCCATTCCCATACTGGGTTGCACGGTCCACGCCGCGCCCGCGGCGCGGCGTGCTGCCTCACCTCCGCAGGGACGGGGCCGCGCTGGGGGGCGGTCCCTCATCTCAGTGGACCCATTCTCCGTCAGGCCCGCCTCGCCCGTGGTGTACGCGTGTCTTCCTTTGGATAGAGCCGTTGCGCGAGCACTGCGGAGGTACCCCCTATGCCCCGTCGCTCAAGGTCACCGATGCCCAGCGCCGCCAGCCTGGCCCTGGCGCTCTGGTTGTGCGCCTCGCTCTGCGGCGCCTCGCCCGTGGTGCCCCACGCCCTGGCCGAGCAGACCGAGATCCCGGCCGCCGAGTACGCCGCCCTCGTGGCGCTGTATGACGCCACGAGCGGGCCTAAGTGGGCTACCACCTGGACCCTGGACGATACCCCTTGCGACATGTACGGGGTGCACTGCGAGCCGGAGAGCGGCGAGGGGCGCCACGTCACCCGGCTGGACTTGTCCTCGAACGTGCTGAAGGGCTCTATCCCGCCAGAGATCGGCGCCCTCACGGGGCTCAACTACCTGAACCTCTCTAACAACCAGCTCACCGGCGGGCTGCCCGCCGAGATGGCCAACCTCGTCGCGCTCCAGGACCTGAACATCGACCAGAACCTGCTCAGCGGCGGTATCCCGGCCTGGCTGGGCACGCTCACCAACCTCACCAAGCTCGACCTGTGCACCAACCCCTGGGGCGGCACCATCCCGAGCGAGATATTCCAGCTCACGGACCTGACCGAGCTCTTTCTGGACGCCTGCGGGCTGACGGGCCCCATCCCAAGCGCCATCGGCAACCTGACCGCCCTGGAGGAGCTCGATCTGAGCGGCAACGCCCTCGAGGGGGGCATCCCCGCCGGCCTGGGCAACGCGACGGGCTTGCGCAACCTGCGCCTGGATCGGAACCGCCTCGAGGGGCCGATCCCGGCTGCCCTGGGCAACCTGGCCCAGCTGGCGACTCTGACGCTGCACGCCAACGGGCTGAGCGGCGCCATCCCGGCGGCGCTGGGCAACCTGACGGGCCTCACAGAACTCACGCTCTCGCACAACATGCTGTGGGCCGACGCGTCCTCCCCGACGGCCTTCCTGGCCGCCAAGGCCCCCGGCTGGGAGAGCACCCAGACCGTGCCGCCCTCCGGCCTGCAGGCGACCTCGGGCCTGGGCGGCGTAGCGCTGAGTTGGCAGGCTATCTCCTACACCGGCGACACGGGCCGCTACGAGGTTGGCGTCTCGACCGTATCGGGCGGGGCCTATGACGTCCGGCATATCACCGCCGACAAGAACGTGACCAGCGCCTGGATCGGCGGGCTGACGCCCGGCACCCCCTACTATGTCGCAGTCCGCACGGTCACCGAGGAGCACGACGTTCAGCAGAACCCGCTGGTCAGCGCCTTCTCTGCGGAGGTGCCCTGCACTCCCACCGTGGTGGCTGTCCCGCCCGCGTCGGTAGTCATCGTCGGCCCTACGGAGGGGGGGCTCGGGCAGACCTATCCCTTCACCGCCACGGTAAGCCCGGCCAATGCCACGCCGCCGCTGACCTACACCTGGTCTCCCGCGCCCACTACGGGCCAGGGGACGGCCACCGCCCGCTACCAGTGGGAGACGACCGGCCCCAAGACGGTTTCTGTGGGGGTGGTCGGCTCCGGCGTGACGGTGACGGCCACGCACTCCTTCCTGGCGCTCGAGGTGGGGGCCGTCGCGGTGACGCCGGGCGCCGGCGGCACGCTGACCCTGCCGAGCCCTGGCGGGCGCAGCATCACCATCACCATCCCGCCGGGCGCCGTCAGCGAGCCCTTTACCCTGCTGTACACGCCGCTCGGCGCGCCGACGGACCCACCCGTCGGTTGGCGCTATGCCGGGCGGGCCTTCACCCTGTCGGCCTACCGCCTCGGGCATGAGGTGATGGTGCCGCTGGCGCTCCCCGCCGTGATCACCCTGACCTACTCTGACGGGGAAGTGGCCGGGCTGCTCGAGGACACGCTGCGCCTGCTGGCCCGCGAAGAAGGCGGCTGGGTCGATGCGGCCGCCACCTGCACGCCGGCCTCCGCCTACCTGCGGGAGCCGGGCGCCAACCGGTTGCAGGTGCCGGTCTTCCGCCTCGGGGAGTTCGCCCTGTTCGCCCAGCCGGCCCCGCCGGACCATCGCACGCTGTTCCTTCCTCTGCTGCGCCGCTAGCCGGGCCCTGGCCTCTCTCCGGTTGACGCGCCCCAACCTCGCAGTAATATTCCGCAACCGCGCACGGCAGGCAGCGCGGGGATGTTCCGGTACGCACCGCGCCTGCGAAACATGTCCTCGTTGGCGGGCCGACCCAAGGTCGGCATCTGCTCCCCACGAACCCCTGGTGCGCGAGCGCCTCGTGTGGACCGGAGCGTAGCGCGCTTGGCGCAGCCAGGGGCCCCACCGTTCGGTGACCGTCCGCCCTGGCCAGTAAATCTTGGCGTGCACCGGCGGCTTGCCTGCGGGCCGGCCGGCCGTTCGCCCTGCGCCCCCGCTCGGGAGGGCCTCGGCAGCATCACAAGGAGGGGGAGTCGCACCACTCTCGGGCCGGCACGAGGCCGGCACACAGCACGCGCCCATTCTGCCTCTCTACGACCATCGATTCGTCATCGCTGCCAGTACGTCGGAGGTCCGTGATGTCGCATCCTGCTCCCCGCCTCATTCGCATGCTGTCTTGCCTGGCCGCCGTCCTGCTCTTGGCGCCGCACCTTGCGGGGCTGGCCCCCCTGCGTGCCGCACGGACGCAGATTCCGGCTGAGGAGTACCAAGCGCTGGAAGCCCTCTACTACACCAACGTCGGCTCTGAGTGGACGAACCCGTGGGCGTTGCCCACGGATTACCCCTGCTCCCTCTCGGGCGTGTCTTGCATGGCGGGCCACGTCACTCATCTCAACCTGAACTACCGGGGCCTACAGGGCCCGCTATTGCTCAATATCGGCGCCCTCACGCAGCTCACCAGCCTGTCCCTGGTGGGGAACAGCTTGACTGGACCGATCCCCGCGGCCTTGGGCAACCTCACCAAGCTGCAAACCCTGCAGCTGGACGGTAACGAGTTCAGCAGCGTCCCCATGGAGCTTGCCGGCCTCACTGGCCTACGCACCCTGCAGCTGTCGCGGAACGCGCTGACCGGCGAGATCCCTCCCTGGCTCAGCAGTCTCGCGTTCCTGACCACTCTCGAGCTCGCCAGCAACCAGTTCACCGGCACCATCCCCGCCGGGCTCGGCAGCCTCACGAACCTGCAAAAGCTCGTCCTGAACGACAACGCGCTGACCGGCCCCATCCCCCCGCAGATCGGCGGGCTGGTCAATCTGATCACCTTGGCCGTCTCCGGCAATCAGCTGAGCGGCCCCATCCCCCCGGAGATCGCCGGCCCGGCCAGCACCCTAAGGTACCTGTACCTGAGCGGCAACCAGCTCAGCGGCTCCATCCCCGCCGAGATCGGCGGCCTGACGGGCCTCTACACGCTGGACCTGCGCAACAACTGCCTGACCGGCGCCATCCCGCCAGGGATCGGCAACCTCACCAGCCTGTATAGCCTGTACCTGGCCGGCAACCAGCTGAGCGGCCCCCTCCCGCCCCAGATCGGCAGCCTGACCAACCTCACCATCCTGGACCTGAGTGAGAACCAGTTGAGCGCTCCATTTCCGACGGAGATCGGCGCGCTGGCCAAACTGAAGACGCTGAACCTGGCCGGCAACCTGCTGGACGGCCCCATCCCCGCCCAGATCGGCAGCCTGACGAAACTGACCTTGCTGGACCTCAGCCGGAACCGCCTGAGCGGCCCCATCCCCGCCGAGATCGGCCTCCCCATCGACCTGCGCACCCTGAACCTGGCCCGCAACGCCCTCACGGGCGAGGTGCCCGCGACGATCACCGCGTGCACGCTGCTAGGGGAACCACTGTCTCCCGAGGACCTGAACACCTACGTGGTGGACCTCGGCTACAACGCCCTTACCACGGCGGACGCGGGCGTGCGCACCTTCCTGGACGGCAAGGACCCCGACTGGGCTACGACGCAGACCGTCGCGCCAACCGGGCTGGCCGCCGAGCCCGCCATCGCGGGGGCTACCCTCACCTGGACGCCCACCACCTACACGGCCGATGCCGGCTACTACGAGGTTGGCGTGGCCACGGCGCCCGCCGGGGACTATACCGTCGCCGTGACCACGACGGACAAGGCCGATGAAGCGGCCACTCTCGACGGCCTGGAGCCGGGCCTCCCCCACTACCTGGCCGTGCGCACGGTGACGCTGCCCCACGGCACGCAACAGAACACCGTGGCGAGCCCCTGGTCCGAGGGGGCCGAGTGCGTCCCGGAGGCCTTCCCCCCGAGCGGCGTGACCATCTCCGGCCCGGCCGAGGGAGAGGTCGGCGTGGCCTACGCCTTCACCGCGACGGTCGCGCCCGCAAACGCCACTTGGTCGGTGACCTTCACCTGGTCGCCAGAGCCACAGGCGGGGCAGGGCAGCGCCACGGCGACCTACTCCTGGGCCGAGGCCGGCCCTCACACGGTCGGCCTCACGGTGGCGAACGCGGCCGGCAGCGCGTCCACCACGCACACCATCGCCCTCGCGCGGCCCACCTGGACGGTCTGGTTGCCCGCCCTGCGGCGCTAGGCCCCGCGCGCCGGCCGCGAACAGAGACCTCCCGCGGGCCGTGTGGCCCGCGGGAGGTCTTTTCATCGCCCGATCAACCGGCGCGCTCAGTCGGTCAGAGGGCGGACGTCCTCGACGTCCCACACCAGTTTGACCGGGTCCCCCACGTGAAAGTGCCCCATGGCGTGGCCGCCGTGGTTCTGCACGCGGGCCACTACCATCTCACCGGTGGGCAGGCCCACCACGAAGCGGGTATCCGTACCGATGTAGACCATCTCGCGCACCTGGCCCATCAGCGTGGCGCCATTGGCCTGGTCGGGCCGCACCAGCTGCAGCTTCTCCGGGCGGACGGTCAGGGTCACCTGTTGCCCGGGGCGCACGTCGGTGCCGTGGATGTCGGCCGACACCCGGTCGTGCCCCACGAGCACCTGGATGGTGCTCCCCTGGCGTGAGGCCACCTGCCCGCGAATAAAGTTGCTCTCACCGATGAACTCGGCCACAAAGCGCGAGCAGGGCTTCTCATACACCGTCATCGGGTCGCCCACCTGGAGGATGACCCCGTCCGACATCACGGCGATGCGGTCCGAGATGGTCAGGGCCTCCTCCTGGTCGTGCGTCACATAGATGAAGGTGATGCCCACCCGCTGCTGCAGGTGCTTGAGCTCGATCTGCATCTCTTTGCGCAGCTTGAGGTCGAGCGCGCCGAGGGGCTCATCCAGGAGGAGGACAGCGGGCTCGTTGATCAGGGCGCGGGCCAGCGCCACGCGCTGCTGCTGGCCGCCGGAGAGCTGAGCAGGCTTGCGCTTCTCCACGTTGGGCAGGCGCACCAGGTCCAGCGCCTCATGCACGCGGCGGTCGCGCTCGGCCCTGGCGACGCGGCGCACCGAGAGGCCAAAGGCCACGTTCTGCGCCACGGTCAGGTGCGGGAAGAGGGCATAGTTCTGGAACACATAGTTCACCGGGCGGCGATAGGGGGGCACGTTGGCCATCGGCTGGCCCTCGATGTGCACCTCGCCACTGGTCGGCACCTCAAAGCCGGCGATCATGCGCAGCGTCGTGGTCTTGCCGCAGCCACTGGGCCCCAGGAAGGTAAAGAACTCGCCCGAGTGAACGTCCAGGTTGACGCCCCGCACCGCGGCGACGTCGGGGCTGGCTCCGCGCTCCCCGCTAAAGATCTTGGTCAGGTTGCACAGCTCAACGGACAGACCTGTCACACTACCCCTCTCCGGGCCGTCGGTTGGCCCTTACGTCTCAGCCACTCCGACAACACCAGCACCACGGTGGACCCGACCATGACGATGGCCGCCAGGGTGACCACGATGGGCAGGCGGTTCGGAAAGCGCAGTTGCGAATACAGATAGACCGGCAGGGTCGGCTCGGTGCCGGCCAGGAAGAACGACACGGCGAACTCGTCAAACGAGGTGGTGAACGACGTCAGGAACGCCGCCAGGATGGCCGGGAAGCAGATCGGCAGCGTTACGCGCAGGAGGGTGCCCCAGTAGGTAGCCCCCAGGTCCATGGCCGCCTCCTCCAGGCTGGAGGGGAAGCCGGCCAACCGCGCCGACACGATCAGCACCACGTAGGGCAGGCAGATGATGACGTGCCCCACGCCCACGGTAAAGAGCGACAGGTGCACGTTCAGCAGGCCAAAGAGGATCAAGAGCGCCACGGCCAGCACCACGTAGGGGATCACCAGCGGCATGGAGGCCACCGCCAGGAAGGCGCCCCGCCAGCGGAAGCGAAAGCGCACCACGCCGATGGCCGCCATGGTGCCCAAGAGCGTGGCCACGGCCGAGGTGATCAGCCCCAGGATGATGCTGTTGCGGGCCGCCTTGAGCAGCTCGGTGGCATCCCAGAGGGCATAGTACCACTTGAGCGTCAGGCCCTTGAGCGGAAAGATCATCAACGGCGAGTTGTTCAGGGAAAAGACGATGAGCAGGGCAATCGGCAGATACAAAAAGCCTGCCAGCAGCACAAAGTACAGGAGGCCGAAGTTGAAGGAGCGGCCACGTTTCATCAGACATCCTCCAGCGGCAGGGCGTGGGTGAAGCGGCCAAAGATAAAGAGGAGCACCAGCATCATGAGCAGCATGACCAAGCTCATCACCGCGCCCATCGGCCAGTTCAGCGCCGAGCGGAACTGGTCCTGGATGATGTTCCCGTACATGGTGCCGCGCACGCCGCCCACCAGGGCCGGCGTCACCCACTCGCCCAGGGTGGGGATAAAGACGAAAAAGAACCCCGCCACCACGCCCGGCAGGCTGAGTGGCAGGGTCACCCGCAGGAAGGCCTGCCAGGGGGGGCAACCGAGGTCGGCGGCCGCCTCCAGCAGGCTGCGATCCATACGTTCCAAGGCCGCAAAGATGGGCAGAGCCACGAAAGGTATCCAGGAGTACACCAGGGTGACGATGACGGCCGCCCGGGTGTACAGCAGGACGGGGCGCGGCTCGGCCAGGACGCCGATCGTCATCAGGAAGGTGCTGAGCAAGCCCTCCGAGCCCAGCACGAGCTTCCAGGCCAGCACACGGAGGAGAAAGCTCGTCCAGGCGGGCACCAGGAGCAGCGTCAGCAGCGTGGAGCGCCGCTCACCGGCCCGGAAGGACAGGAAATACGCGACCGGGTACGACAAGAGCACACAGATCAGCGAGGTCCACAGGGCGACCAGCGTCGAGCGGATCAGGAGTTGCTGATAGGCCGTGTTGGAAAAAAAGTTGCGGTACGACTCCAGAGAAAACATGTTGCGCTGGGCGCCGAAACTGCCCGCCCGGAAGGAGAAGCTGCCCATCGCGATCATGGGGATGATAAAGAAGCCGAGAAGGAGCGCCGTCGGCGGCAGCATCAGCACCAAAATGCGCCTGCGTATATTCATCCGTTACTGACTCCGTGCAGGCCGGCCGCCCGCCCGTTGGCGGGCGGCCGGGCGATTGGGCTCACTATTGGGCGGCCTTGACCTCACTCCACAGGGCCGTCCAGGCATCGCGCTCCTCTTGCGTGAGCGACTGGAAGAAGATCGTGTTCTTGAGAATGTCGGGGTCCTCGAGGCCCATGAGGGTCACGAAGGACGGATCGGTCTGGGCCAGCGCCTCGCGGTTGGCGGCCCCGTAGGCGTACTGGTTGGCCACCTCGACCATCGATGACGTGGCCAGCAGCGCATCCATGTAGTCGAGAGCCAAGTCGTGGTTGGCGCCGCTCTTGGGGATGGCATAGCCGTACACCCAGCCCAGGCGCCCCTCGATCGGGGTGATGTACTCGACCGGCACGCCCTCGGCGCTCACCGCCACCCAGGCATCGGGCCACGTCATCCCGGCCACCCACACGTCGCCCGAGGCCACCTGCTGGTTGATCTCGGTATAGTCCGTCCAGTAGCCAAGCAGGTTCGGCTTTAGGTCGATGAGCTTCTGCTTGACCTGGGCGAGCTGGTCCTCCGTCATCGCATAGGGGTCAAAGCCGAGCACGGTGGCCGCGACCATCACGGCCGCCTCGGCCGAGTCAAACACCGACACGTGCCCCTTGTACTGCGGGTCCCACAGGTCGGCCCAGGAATCGGGCACCTCGGCGACCTTGTCGGTGCGCACCAGGATCGAGTCGTAGCCCCACTCCCAGGGGGCCAGGTACTGGACGCCGTCCACCTGCCCCATCTTGATGAGGTCCGGATCCAGTTTGGACCAGTTGCTCAGCTTGGCCGTGTCGATGGGGATCAGCAGGTCGTTATCGACGTAGAGCTTGAGCCAGCTGATGTTCGGGTGTACCAGGTCGGCCTGGTAACCGCTCTGGAGCTTGGCAAACGCCTCGGGGTCGTCGGCGAAGAAGGTCCACTCCACCTTGACGTCGGGGTGCTTGGTCTTGAAATCGGCCCAGAACACCTCCTGCTCATAGCCGGACCAATCCAGCACGACCAGGGGCCCCTGCTTGGCGGTGTTGCTGGTGGCGCAGGCCGTCGCCACGAACAGCATCACCATCGGCAACACGATATGTAGCAGCGCTCTCTTCATGATGTGTC
>JAAZBY010000376.1 GCA_012513595.1 Chloroflexota bacterium | reverse complement strand
GTCGAGCGCGCCGGGGTACTCGCCCTCCAGGTGCGCCACGAGCGCCTCGAGGCGGCGGTCCACCTCGCCGAGCATCTCCATCGCCACGGGAACGCCCAGGCCGTTGTGGTGCTGGGCGTGGTCCGGCTCGGTGATCCAGACCACGGCGACGTCGGGCCGCTGCGCGGGAACCAGGTACTCTGTCAGAGCGCGCAGGACGAAATCGGTCCGCGTGAGCGAGTCCGTCGCCTCGTCGAGCATCGGGCCATAGCGGCGGATGACCTCCTCCTGGGTCGAATCTGGCCAGGCCACCGCCCAGTTGACCACCGGCCCCGCGCCGGTGGGGTTCAGCAGGTAGGTAGTGCCGGGAGAGCCGGAGCCGACGGCCACCATCGTGCGCCCCGCGGCCCGCAGCCGCTCGGCCAGGGTGGGCACGCTCAGGAGCGGCTCCCCCTCCGCGGCGGCCACGGCCTGCAGGGCGCGATAGTCGGCACAGGAGACCGACGCCAACGGGTCCACCGCGCGGGCGTACAGCTCGTTGCCGACGATGCCGTGGCGCCCGGGCAGGCAGCCGGTGGCCAGCGTGGCCGAGTTGATCCGCGTTGCGGTGGGGAAGACGGCATGGCTGTCGGTGCAGGCCGCGCCGCCGGCGGCCATGCGGCTGAGGTAGGGCATGGCGTCGGGCGTGATCAGGTCGGGGCGCAGGCCATCCAGGACGACGATAAGTATCATGCGGTTCCTTCCCGTGCCGTGTGCGGGCGGCGCCTTCTGGCATGCGGAGGGGCGCCGTCCGGCGGCGCCCCCCACCACAGTGACGATCTCAGTTCGATGGCTGGGGCGTGGCGGCCAACGCCAGGGACGTCGGCGTCGGGTAGAGTTCCTTGTACTTGGCCACCAAGGCCGCCAGCGCGGGGTCGTCGGCGTAGACGGGCCCCAGGGCCTGGGCGCGGACGGTGGCCTCTTCCAGCGAGCCGTCGGCGCCGTAGCGGGCGTGGAGCACCCCCAGCCACTCGCCAAGGTAGCCCTGCTGGACGATGAGCGTATCCCCGACCCGTTCCGGCTCTTGCATCAGGATGGCCGACTTGCTCCCGACGATCACGTCGATGCCGGGCACGGCCGCCGCCAGGGCCTGATCGGCCTCGTTGCCGAGGGAGGAGAGGACGATGACGACGTCGGCCAAAGCGCGCACTGCCGGGACGTACTCGGCCGCCGCGGCGGTGGCGTCGCGCACCGTCACTGCTGTGGCCAGGCCGGGCCCCTGGGCGAACTCGGCGTCGGTGAGGCCCAGGAGGCCAAAGCGCACCCCGTCGCGCACGACGACGGCGTACGGCTCCAGCACGGGCGCCTCGCCGTCCACATAGACGAGGTTGGCCGACAGAACCGGGAAGGCGGCCTCGTCGCGCCGGGCCAGCAGCACGTCCAGCCCCTTGATCCCGTCCATCAGGCCGATGCCCATGGCATCATAACCCATGGCGTTCATGGCCTCGACGGTGATCTTGCCGTCGGAGGCCAGCGAGACCCAGGCGCCCAGCAGGCTGCTGCCCGCATCGAGGGTGAGCACCGTGCCGGCCGCATTGGCGCGCTCTTCGGCGATTGCGCTGGCCCGCCGGGCCAGCCCCCCTTTGGGGACGCCTCAACCGCAGGGGTCGACCTCTCCGCGCGCGTCGTTGGTGTGCAGGATGGTGAGGTCGAGCGGCCCGCGCGCGGCCGGTGCCGGGCTGGCGCCGGGGTTGGCGGCGGGCGCAGCAGTGGCGGGCGGCGGCGTCGCGTTTGGCAGCGCCGTCGGCGCCGGGGTGGGCTGGGCCCGCCCCGTGCAGGCGGCCAGGAGCGCGGCCAAGAGCGCGAAGGTGGCCCAGCGGGCGGCGCCGGGCCAGCGGCGTGCGAAGGGCATCTTGTGCATCGGCTATCCTCTGCGACGGTTCTTGAGCGGCATACGCTGCGTGATTATACCACGTTCCGCGCCCGCGTGGGCCTGCAACGTGCGGGCGCGGCGCCGAGGGTGCCGGCGCCGCGCCTCCATCACTGGCCTT
>JAAZBY010000375.1 GCA_012513595.1 Chloroflexota bacterium | reverse complement strand
GCCCGCAGTACTCGGCGCCCAACGCCTCGCAGGCGTCCTCGATGACGGCCAGACGGTGCCGCCGCGCCACGGCCAGGAGCGGGTCCATACCCGCCGGCTGACCAAAGGCGTGGACGGGCAAGAGGGCCTTCACGCTGCCCAGGCCCTGGCTTCCTCGGAGGGCCGGCGGGAGCCAGCGATCCGCCCGGGCGCCGCCCGCGACGAGGTCTTCGGTCGCCTCGGCGACAAGGGCGGGGTCGATGTTCCCCGTAGCAGGGTCCACGTCCAAAGACGGGGATCGCCCGCTCGTACAGGATGCAGTTGGAAAGTCACCGATAGGTTGGTATCTCGTTACCATGCTCGATGTGCATGTGCCAGCGCGCTACCATGCTTCATGGCGCTCTCTAGACGCTTCACCAGCAGGAAGACCAGCACAAACGACAGCACCACCAGTAGAACTCCGACTGCCGCAGCACCGACCAGCCCGAGCGCCCACAGAACCCCGGTAGCTGCCGACACCGTTGCCAAGCCGAGGTAGAGGCAGGTGACCGAACGATGCGACCAGCCAGCGACCACGAGTCGCTGGTACAGGTGAGAACGGTGCGCCTCGAATACATTCTCCCGAAGGGCAAGCCGTCGGAGGAGCGTCGTCGTGGCATCCAAAACAAACGGACCGACGGCAAGGACGGCAGTCACCGGCATACGTGGCCCCTCGTCGGAGGCGATCACGCCCAGCACAGCGAAGGTGAAGCCGAGAAAGGCGCTGCCCACATCGCCCATGAAGATGCGCGCCGGAGGCCAGTTGTGCAGCAAGAAGCCAATGCTAGCGGCAGCGACGAGCGCGCCCAGCATCGCAGGAAGGGCCATGTCAAGGGCGTTCCCAATAGCGATCCAGGACACTCCGGCCACAACGGCCTGACTTCCGGCTATGCCGTCGATGCCGTCCATGAAATTGTATGCATTGATCAGACCAATGATCCAGACGAATGTCACCATAGCCCCTAGGTTGTGCAGGGCAACCTCCCCTACCAGGGGGAGCGTGACGGCGCGCCAGTAGCCGATCCGCCAGACAACGAGGGCAGCCGCGGTAGCGTGGGCACACAGGCGTACCGACGCAGGTAGAGAGCGGCAGTCATCAAGCCAGCTGACGCCTGCTACCAGCAGCCCGCCCGCCACGTAGGCGACGACGGTGCGGCCCGAACACACGTGGCCGAGCGCCACCCAGAAGACGGTGCCAGCCAGCACGGCGATCACGATCGCCAGCCCGCCGCCTCGTGGAGTTGGCACGCTGTGCGACCTGCGGACACCAGGAATGTCCAACATCTGATGGCGCAGCGCCCAGCCTCGAAGGAGGCTGACACCGCGTTCTGCTGTCACCACGATAGCGGAGAGTCCGACAATCACCCAAAGTGGCTCGCTCTCAAGCATGGTCCATCTCCGCAATCTCGTACCGAATCCCCTCCTCGAACGCGAGAGGCCGATACCCAAAGTCACGTGCCGCCTCCTCGTGAGAAAAGACCTTGTTCTCGTTGAGGCGTAGGACCTGCTCGACACGAAGCAAAGGTCGCGGCAGTACGCACTGTTGCGCCGCAACGACGGCGCGCGCCACACCGAGTGGCAGATGGGCTTTCGCCACCCGGCGGCCGAGCGCTGCCGCAACCGTGTCCACGACTGCGTTGTACGTCAGCGGTGCTGCCCCCGAGACGTTGTACGACCGACGGACAGTGCAACCCGTGCCCAGGCAGGCAGCCACCGCATCGGAAAGGTCCCTCACATATACCGGCTGCTGCAGAGACTCACCGTCACCAAGGATTGGCAGTACTGGAAAGCGGCGAATGTAGCCGATCAGGCGAGCCATGTTCCTGTCGCGACGGGAACCATATATCATGGTT
>JAAZBY010000374.1 GCA_012513595.1 Chloroflexota bacterium | reverse complement strand
CACATACAGGAATCGCGCCAGAAAGCCCGACGCGCGGGCCTCGGGGTCCTGGCCAATGGATTGCAGGGCGTCGGGTTGGACCGTCAACAACGCCGACAGGCACGGCGCGTGAAGGTCATAGGGCGGCCGGCCCTGGCGGTCCACGCGGTGGGGGTCCCCGGCGTGGCCCTTCAGCCAAAGATCCAAGTCCCCGGCTTTGCCGTCGGTGTACCGCCCGCGGGCAATCTGCAGGACCTTTCGGCCCTCGGACGACACAACGGCCATGCGTTCGGCATTGCCGGCCAGGCGCCTCCCTAACGCCTCGCTGGTGCAGTCCTCGGCGAACAACCTGGGCTCGGGGGGCTCGGGGCCTAGCTCGGCCTCGATGGCGGCCAGGTCGTGCTGCAGCCGGTCCAGATCGGCGCCGGCCTTGGCGCCGTCCCTCTTGACAGCCCCGCGGCGGGCTTCGGCCAGGTCGGCGCGGGCGCGCCAGTGCCGGATGGCGTCCAGCCAGAGCGGGCGTTGCGCGGCTTCCCAATCGACCAGTGGGGCCAGCGCCGGGCGGAGTGCGGGAGTCTTTCCAACGCCGACGCCAGCGGCGACCATCCAATAGAGGTTGGCCCGGACAGTGTGGCCCTCTTTGATGGTCAGCGCCAGCCGGTTGCCCAACGCAGCGCCGGCAGCGCCAAGGACCACAGCGCCAGCCATGGCGTCGGGCGTGTTGCGCGCCTCGGCAATGGCCTGGCCCATGGCCCGCAGCGGCTCGGGCAGTGTTTCCCACGGCCACGGATCCAGGACACCAGCGCCGCCCCCGTCCAGGGGTGCCGGATCGGTCCAGGGCTCGGGCGCCGCGGCGGGCGGCTCCGCAGAGGTCAGTGTCGGCGCCCCGGCCGGGGCCCGGGGCGTGGCGCGCGGGGTGACGGCCCGCGGTTCGGTCTGGCCCTTCCTCAGTCCGCTTGCCACGGTGGCGCGGGCCTCGGCTTCCGGCAGCCCGGCGGCCCCGGCGGCCTCGATCAATGCGGCCTCGACTTCCGGCAGGGTCAGCAGCCCGGCGGCAACAATCTGCCCCAGCTTCAGGGCGGCGACGTTCAGCCTGTCGTTTCTGGTGCCGGGTGTCGCAGCGGCCACGGCCGCGGCCTCGCTGTCCAGGGCGGCGCGGGCGTAGCCCGGGGCCGGGTCGGTGCCGGCGGCCGGCCCGATGGTGTCCCCCCAAGCGAGTTCACGGCCGGCGGTGCCGGCGGTGGTGTGCAGCGTGGGCTCTGCCGGGGCCGGCCTGGCGGGCGTGTACTCGGGGCGCCAGGCGGCTAGCGGCGCGTCTACCGTGACGCGATACAGCCCGCCGGAGGGGTGCCGGGTTGGCGGCGCGCAAACCTGCCGGCCGGTGCTGAGAAGGTCCCAGCCGGGGCCTTTGGTAGACGGCGGCGCGGCCTGGCCTGGGGCCAGGGCAAAGTACAGGTGCGCCCTGCCCTCGGGGGCGCCGTCGCGGGTGACAACGCGCGTCGTGACTTCGGGGTGTTCAGCCCGCCAGGCGGAGAACGCGGCCGGGGCGTCGAAGTCCAGGACCACGAGGGCAGAGGGCTCACCGCACAGCAGCCCAATGCCGGGGGTCGGTTCAGCGGTCCAGGTCTCGACGGCGCCGGCCTCGTCCAGGCGGAGGGACGGCCAGTCGGGGCAGGCGGGCGCCTTGCTGCCGGGGCGTAGCGGAATCGGCCGCCAGCCGCGGGCCAGGTAGGCGCGCGCGGCGTCGATGAAGGGGTTGCGGGTGGCGGTCTCAGCGAGTATACTCATGGGTGTCAGTCCTCCAGCCTGGCCCCGGGGCAGCCTCCCCGGGGCTGTTCGTTTTCAGCCCCGGCTCTCGATGCGCGCGGCGGCGGCCCGCACGTCCACGCGGCGCGCTTCCATCCATGCGGTCAGATCGGCGCGGGAGAACAGGACCTTGACGCCGGCCTTGTAGAAGGGCAGGTCGCCCATCGCCTTGGCGCTGTCCAGGGTGCGGCGGGAGAGTGACGTGAACCTGCAGGCGGCCTTGACGTCCAGGTACTCGGGCCAGGGGCGGGAGTCGGCGGT
>JAAZBY010000373.1 GCA_012513595.1 Chloroflexota bacterium | reverse complement strand
GGCGGGGCTGAGTCTGGTGGACCTGGGGGAGGGGAAATAGTGGAAGGCGAGACGGAGACCAAGATACCTTTCCGACGGGTATGGGAGAACTATTCCCCCTACATCTCACACAACCTCAGTCTTGATTGTGTGGTTGAACGCGGGGAGTACGACTGCAAGCACATCAAGGTAGTAGATGGGAAACGCATCTTGCCTAATGTCCTAGTGATGATAAACGAGGGGGGATTCAACAGCACCGGCCTCTGCTTGGATTGTCTCAAGGAATGGCTGGCGGCGGGCGGATGAGGATTCAACTCTTCAACCCGCCGACCCATCACTATGCCGGCTCGCGCTACCGGATGAACCCGGCCCTCGGGCTTCCCATTCTCGCGGCGGTGCTGGAAGGCAAGGGCCACACGGCGGAGGTCATGGATCTGGAGGCGCTGGGCGTGTCGCCGGCCCAACTGGGCGCGGCCTACGCCTCGCAGCCCGACCGCTGGCCCGACGCGGTGGGCTTTACCTGCCTCTCGACGCAGGTGCGCGGCGTGAAGGATTCCATCGCGGCCTTGCGCGGGGTGGGCTACACCGGGCGCATCGTGGTTGGCGGGCCGCACCTGAGCATACCGGACGCCGGCTGGTGGAAGGCGCCGCTGGAATGGGGCGCCGACGCCGCGGTCCAGGGCGAGTGCGAGGGCAACGTGGCAGAGGTGTTCGCTGGTACGCAGCATGTCTACATCGGCGCGCCCATGCCCATCGAGGCCATCCCGGCGCCCTTGTGGACCAAGCACCGGCCGCTACCGGGTGGGTACGCCGGGAACCTGCCCAAGATTGGCAACCCTGAGGGTATCAGCATGTGGAGCCGAGGCTGTCCTCACGGCTGCATCTTTTGTGGCAACCCGGTGTTCGGGCGCCAGGCCGTGCGGCGCCGGCCGCCCGAGGCCATCCGCGACGAACTGGCGGCCTTGCAGCGGTTCGGCGTGCGGAGCGTGTTCGTCTACGACGATGAACTGCCGGGGATGCCGGGCGGAGATACGTGGCTCATGGAAGTATGCGAGGCGATCCGCCCGCTGGGCCTCAAGTGGAAGTGCCAGGGACGATGCTCGGAGCGCACGCCGCCCGAGGTCTACCGGGCCATGTACGACGCCGGGTGCCGGGCGATCATGTGGGGCGTCGAGTCCTTTTCCGAGCGGGTGCTCAGGGCCATGCACAAGGGCACCAACGAGCGCGACATAACGGCAAGCCTGGAAGGGGCGCACGCGGCGGGCATCGGCAACTGGCTCTTCCTCATGGTGGGCAACTACGGGGAGACGCCCGCCGACCTGGCCCACACCGAGGCGCGGCTTAGGGCGCTGAATGGGGCGGGCCTCGTGCAGTGGCGACAGGTGACGGTATGCACGCCGGTACGGGGCACGCCGCTGTACGAGTACGCCAAGGCGGACGGTTGGCTGCGCGAGGCACCCGAGACGGGGCCACAGATGCGCCAGGTGTACGCTCCGACGCCGTGGCTGACGGAGCGCGAGATTGCCGGCTGGGTGGCGCGATTGGAGGCGGCGTGACAGACGACTATGCCCGCTCCTGGGCGCCGGGCAGCCTGGACGAGGCCATGTTCCAGATTGACACGGGCAACGACGGGGCCGCCTTTTGGGCATGGGGCCGCGAGCGCGCCGGGGAACTGGCCCGCTACATGCCGCGTGGCGCCGAGTGCGTGGTGGACTATGGCTGCGGTGTAGGGCGCGTCCTCACGGCCATTGACGCGCCGCGGCGGGTGGGGGTGGACGTATCGCGCGAGATGCTGGCTATGGCCGCCAACACCGACCCGGCCTGCGAGTGGCGGCAGACCGACGGGCGCTCGATCCCGCTGGGCGACGGTGAAGCGGATTTTGTCTACTCGCTCTTGGTCTTGCAGCACATGGACGCCGCCGACGTGGGCGCGGTGATAGCGGACACCTACCGCGCCCTACGGCCCGGTGGCACCTGCTACCACCTCTTTTCGGGGTTCGGTAACGGCTGGTCGCCCAACGCAACGCTTGCACGTGGCCCGATGCGCTGGCAAGGGAGCCGCGAGGGGGCACATCACCCGGCGCACGGCGCGCTCTGCTACAACGGGACGATTGTGGACCAATTAGGGGCAGAAGCCGGCTTTGGCGAGCGGAGCGTGATCTCGACGGGGCATGGTGACAACCTGTATTGGGCGTTGTGGGGGCGGCGATGAGGGTTGTCGTCAACCCGACGTGGCGCTGCCAGTTGTCGTGCGCCTATTGCTGGGTGCGCGGCCTGGGCATCACGCCGGGGCCAGAGGAGCCGCCGAGCGCGTGGCTGGCGTTCCTCCGCACGCTGCCCAAGCCGCTGACGGTGGACCTGTCGGGCGGGGAACCGACCCTGTACGCCGGGCTGTTTGACCTCCTGTATGGGCTGACGCGCATGGG
>JAAZBY010000372.1 GCA_012513595.1 Chloroflexota bacterium | reverse complement strand
GGGTGCGACGTGGGGGTCGCCTTTGACGGCGACGGCGACCGGCTGGGGATCGTCGACGAGCGGGGCGAGATCATCACCCCCGATGTGATGCTGCTCTTGTACGCGCGGGAGGCGCTGCGCGCCGGCCCGGGCAAGGCCGTGTATGAGGTGCGCTGCTCCGAGATGCTGTTTGACGGCGTGCGAAAGTACGGCGGCATCCCGGTGATGGCGCGTTGCGGGAACACCTCCATCCTGCCGCGGATGCAGCAGGAGCGCGCCGTGATCGGCGGGGAACTGAGCGGGCACATCTTTTTCAACGATCCGCCCATCGAATACGATGACGCCCTGTACGCCGCGGCGCTCCTGCTCGGGTACATGGATCGCCACGGCGGGCCGCTGAGCGCCATGCTGGCCGAGCTCGTCGAGGGGCTGCCGCGCTACGTGTCGTCTCCGGAGCTGCGCATCGACTGCCCCGACTTTATGAAGGCCGACGTGGTCGACGCGGTGCGCGAGGCGCTGGCCCAGGAGTACCGCGTGATCGACATCGACGGCGCGCGGGTGTACTTTGACGCGACCGACTGGGCGCTGATCCGCGCCTCGAACACGTCGCCCAAGTTGTCGCTGCGCTTCGAGGGGGTGGACGAGGCGCGGGTCACGGCGATGAAGGAGCGGATGCGGGCGGAGCTCTCCCGGCACCTGCCGGAGGTCAAGGGACTGTAGGGCGAAGCCGATCTCCGGGGCCGGCCTGCCGCCAACCGAGCACGAGGGGACCGCGCGGGGGCGGGGCTCGCCGCTATTACTGGAAACCGTTTCCAACGGTAATAGCGGGCCGCGCTATTGCCGTCTATGGTCATAGCGCCTGCGGTGTGGCCAGGGCGGGGTTCGTGTGCGGTAGTCGAAGACGAGATCCCTGCGTGCGGGATGACGAACGGGTGCGGCGCGTCGCTCACGACCATCGCTATTGTCGGAAAACGTATACAATGTTAATAGCGAGGGGCGTTACCTTCGGGCGTGAACATAGCGCCGCGCAGAGGTGCACAGATGAAGCCGGATGCCTTCCGCGAAAGCCCCACTGGCAGGCTGGTCCACACGCCCGCAGGGTTCTGGGCCTTCGTGCCGAACCCGTTGCCACCACCGCTAGAGTGGACATCGTCTCTGGTGACGGCCCTGTCGGAGGCCAGCCGCGCCATGGGCGAGCTGGCGGACCTGGGCCGGTCGGTCCCGAACCCGCACCTCCTGGTGCGCCCGTTTGTGCGGCGCGAGGCGGTGCTGTCCTCGCGCATTGAGGGCACCCGTACGTCACTGCCCGATCTCTACGCGTACGAGGCCGGCCAGATTCCCCTCTTCGAGCTCCCAGAGGACGTACGTGAGGTCAGGAACTACGTCCAGGCGCTCGAATACGGGCTCCAGCGGCTGGAGACCCTACCGCTAAGCCTGCGCCTCCTTCGTGAGATCCATGGTCTGCTGATGGAAGGGGTCCGCGGAGAGCACCTCACTCCCGGCGAGTTTCGGCGATCTCAGAACTGGATCGGCCCGCCCGGCTGCACGCTGTCCGACTCTGTGTTTGTGCCTCCCCCGGTAGCGGAGATGACTG